>CALGJN010000045.1:0-5561 GCA_937920185.1 uncultured Cellvibrionales bacterium
CAATCGATATTTTGACGCTGCCTTGGGACAGTGTGCGATCCGAGCGCAACTCTATAGTGCTGAACTCATCGTATAATTCATCGCCAAACTGATCGCGATCGGCAGGGTGCAGATAAATCAGAATCGGCCCCTCTCCCTGACTTTCAACATCGTCCAATGCCGCCTTTGCGATTCGTTCAATCGCCGAAGAGGACAGCGACAACTCACCGCGAACGAGTTGCTCAGCGAGGTGCAACGCCAATTTCTTGAGCGGCTGGTAGAATTCGGTCATATCGCTCTGCGCGGTGCGCAAAGAAGCAACCAATTGATCGAGGTTGTCTTTAGACTTTTGGTAGTGGGCCTCAGATTCAGCTCGGCCCTTTTCATAACCGGCGTCATGGGCTTCACGCTTGGCTTGCTGCAGTGCTTCTTCGGCGTATACGGTGGCCGCCTCTTGCGCCTCGCGCACCTCGCTGTCATCACTGACAGGCGAGCTGGCTACCGGGCTTTCAGTCGCCGCCGGCGGGATGTCCTCGAGCGAGTCATTTTCGTCGGCGGTAACTTCGTCTTCAAGCTCCTCGACAAACTCCTCCTGCCTAAGATCCTCTAAATCAACCACAGTTGCAGAAAATTTCTCAAAAGCCGCCTCTACCTGAGCAGTTTGCTCGCCATCATTCCAGCCGGCTGCGGCAAATTCTTTGGCTTTTTTGTCGGCAGTCAAAAGATCATTGAGTCGCCAACTCACCGAGGTATCACTAGACAAAGTCATCGCCTCTGCCGGCAAGCACCAGATCACCAGAGTCAGACAGTTTACGCGCGGTGCGCATAATGTCTTTCTGAGCAATCTCCACATCGGTAATTCGAATTGGCCCCTTGGCCTCCATATCGTCCAAAAACATCACCTTGGCGCGCTGCGACATGTTGCCCAAGAATTTTTCCTTGGTTTCTTCATCGGCGCCCTTGAGCGCGGTCATTAGCTGGTCGTTCTCAATGTTGCGCATCAACACCTGAATCGCACGGTTATCCACCGCAGCGAGGTTGTCAAAGGTGAACATGTTGTCCTGGATCGCCAATGCCAAGCCTTCATCAAGGGTAGTAACACCCTCCATGATGGCGTTTTCCATGTCAACTTTAACAAAATTCATAATCTTTGCTGCGACCGGAACACCGCCCATGCTAGATGATTTGGCCGATGAGCTAGAACTGAACTGCTCTTTCATAATGCCCTCGAGCTCTTCCATCGCGGAAGGCTGAACAGTCTCTAAACTGGCCACGCGCTGCATCACTTCTGCACGACTATCGGGCGGTAAAAAGCCGAGAACGTCTGCGGCGACATCGAATTCCAGCACCGAGAGGATAATGGCTACCACCTGAGGGTGTTCATCGCGGATCATTTCGCCGATCGATCGCGCATCCATCCAACGCAAAATCTCCAGTCCTTTACTCGATGCGCCCGGCAAGATCCGGCCGAGTACCGTCGCGGCTTTGTCATCACCTAATGCACGTTTTAGGACATTTTCGACGTAATCATTGTTACCAAGGCCGAGATTAGTCTGCGCTTTAATAGTCACAACGAAGTCGTCGAGCACGTAGTTGACCGTCTCTTGAGACAGATCGGCAACGCTGACCATTGCGGCCCCTAGGGCCTGTACTTCCCGTGGGTTCAAAAAGCGGATAATGTCAGCCGCCTGTTGCTCACCCAGCAGTAAAGTGATCACCGCTGCGCGCTCAGTAGTGGTGAGAACCTCGAGTTCTTCCTTGACCTTTTGCGAGATTCCGCCATCGGCTTGTTCGGCTACTGCTGTATCAGCCATTATGTTTTCTCCTCTAAGTCCTAGTGTCAGCGACTCAATAGACGGGTTAAGTGGCTTTGATCATCTTGCGTATAACATTGGCAACGCGGCTAGCATCTTCAGCAACAAGGTACCTGACCAGCGCAACCTTGTCGTCATAGCTGTTGGCAGTATCCAGCATATCGGCCGAGATTGTAGACTTCTTCGGCTTCAACTTGGCCTTAATGTCATCCAGCGATTCGGGTTCTTCCTCTTGAATCATCGCCAGCTCTTCATCGGTCAGCTCGCCATCCTGCCGCCGCGTTACCTTGGCCTCTTCGACCGTTTCGACCTGCGGTAAGTAAGACTTGAGGACTGGCCTGACGACGACAAACAATAATACGATAAAGGTGACTGCAGCGCCCAGGCTCTTAGCGGTGCTCATGACTTGAGCATTTTCATACCACTTGACCAAACTCTCAATCGGCACTGGCTTTTCAAATGCCGCTGCGACCACCGTGACGCTGTCGCCACGCGCCTGATCGAAACCCACCACGCCCTTTACCAAGTTGGTAAACCGCTCAAGTTCAGCTTCGCTAAATGCCTCGATCACTGGGCCTGCTGGCTGAGCGGGGGCAGTCTCGGGCGCTTCTTCGCCCTCAGCCAAGACCGGGGCCGGAGGCGGAGGTGCGGTGACTTCGCGCTCGTTAATGATAACTGCTACTGAGATTCGTTGGATGCTGCCGCCCTGCCGCTTGACATGGCGAACCGCGCGATCGATCTCATAATTCCGCGTTGTCTTGGTACTGCGCGCGCCTTCTGCACCGCCGAGGTCATCATCCAGCTGACCGTCGATAACACCGGTCGTGGCCGCCGGAGTCGAGTTAGACGTCGACCCTGGAATGCCGCGAGCATCTTCGCTGTTACGCGCCTCGCGGGTGAGGATTTCAGAGCGCGCCGTGGGCCCATTGGCGTTGTTGTCAAATTCTTCGTAAGTCGCTTCGGTCTCGGTAAAGTCCATGGTAACGGCAACTTCCGAACGCACATTGCTAGACCCCACGACCGATGCCAGCAACGCCTCGATACGATTTCTATAAGTTTCTTCTATGCTTTGCTTGTGCTCCATCTGCGACGAATTAAGCTGCATGGAAGCAAACCGATTAGCATCGGTCAGGAGTTTACCGCGTTGATCCACAACCACCACGTCGTCAGTAGCCAGATAGGGGACGCTGGAGGAAACCAAGTGAATAATTGCCTCCACTTGTGAGTTTGAGATGATTCTACCAGGATAAGGATTGACCACGACAGACGCCTTTGCCGGAGTACGGTTGCGCACAAATACGCTTTGTTTGGGGGCGGCTAGATGCACGCGGGCCGACTGGACACTGGCGATCTGGGTAACGCTTCGAGCCAGCTCCTGCTCCATGGCCGCAACGTAACGCACCTGCTCCATAAATTGACTGGTGGTCATGGATGCATCTTCGCTGAGAGAGCCCATCCCCCCAACCGAACCTTCTTGCGGCAGACCTCGCGAGGCAAGAAACAGTCGCGCTTCGTGGTATCGCTCGTCTGACACCAACAAGTCACCCGAGTTCTGGTCGATCTTAACGCCAAAGTCAGCGCCTGCCAGTGCTTCAAAAGCGGCTTGGCGATCGGCCTCAGACAAACCGGGAAACAAGGAGCGAAACGGTGGCTCTTTGGCGAGCGAATAGGCAATCAAGAACACCGCAATCGTGATCAGGGTAATAATAGCCGGCATGGCTTTGCGCACTGCGGGTTGCGACAGTACCTCAGCGGCATTCGGAAAAGACATCGCTGCGGCGGCGGGCAACATGCCGGGCTTAGCTGCCGCTTGACCAGCAGGAACGACTGCGCCGCCAGCGGCGGCGGGTGCTTCTGCCATTAACTCAGTGCCTGGCTCTACCGTGGTTGCCATAATCTAGCTCTCTTCAATCAAATTATACCGGCATATGAAGGATATCTTCATATGCCTTTAATACCTTGTTGCGGATCTGCAATGTTGCCTCGAATGCTAAAGACGACTTCTGCATGCCAATCACCACATCGGTCAAAGGGACGTTCTCGCCCTGCTCGTAGGCAACTCGTAACGCCTTTGACTCCATCTGCGTGCCATTGACTTCCTGAATCGCGCCCTTCACCGCTTCGGCAAATCCAACGCCGTCGGTGCTGGCGCCCATTCCCGGCACGGATGTGGCGTTGATGCCATCTTGCGCCTGCGCTTGGTAGTTGCGGATCTGACCGAGGACTGCCTCGATATTCGCTGTACTAGTGGGGTTCATGGCCCTTCTCCCTAACGCGCGTAAGCTCTAGTGACGGTAATGCCCTGCTCGCGTAACTTTTGCAGCTTGTGGCGGAGGGTTCGAGGGCTGATGCCGAGTTTTTCAGCGGCTTCGTCGCGACTTCTGGACACTTCAAGCGCCTCCATTATGGCCTGACATTCACTCTGCTGTACCGCATGATCGAGCACCGAACGGCCATTTTCAGGCGCCATGACTGTGCTGCTGCGGGCCGCAAAAGCGTCGCGTCGCCCGTCTCCTTGCGCCACACTAGAGCGCGCAGCGCTGTGGTACGGACTGCCCTGGGTCCAATTTCGCGCCCTATCGCCCTGAGGCGCATATTGCTCGGGCGGCGCCGAAAATTCGTCGCTGATATGAAGATCATCAAACAGTAGATGCTCGATCTCAATGGAACGCTGATTTGACAAAACCATAGCGCGGACTATTACATTCTGCAGTTCGCGCACGTTACCCGGCCACGGATAAGAAATCAGACGTTGTTGCGCGGCATGACTAATCGTGGTCGGATGACTCGACGTATTCTGCAGTGCGACAAACTGCTCGGCAAGCGGCAGTATATCCAGCGGACGCTCACTCAGAGGCGGTAATGATAGTTTAAACGCGCTCAACCGGAAATACAGATCTTCGCGGAAACGATGCTCCGCAATCGCCTGCTTTAAATTGCGATTGGTGGCGGCGATGACGCGGATATCCAGCGCAATTGATTTCTGCCCACCAATGCGAACCACCGTGCGCTCCTGAAGAATACGCAACAACTTGGCCTGCATCGAATAGGACATCTCACCGATCTCATCGAGAAAGATAGTGCCCCCTTGGGCCTGTTCAAAAAGCCCTTGTTGAATCTTGGAGGCGCCAGTAAACGACCCTTTCTCGTGACCAAACAGCATGTCCTCTACCAAATTCTCCGGCATGGCAGCGCAATTAAATGCCACAAAAGGGCCGTCAAATCTCGGCGAAGCGTCGTGGAGAATTCTCGACAAGACCTCTTTGCCTGCGCCCGTCGGGCCGGTCAAAAGAACGGTCACGTCGACACGGGCAACGCGCTCAGCGAGCGCCAAAAGGTTGCGGCTGATGGGATCGGCAAACACAAAGGCACTGGTGTCGGTCTTTGGTTCGGACACATTAGTGTCGACAATGTGGCGCCATTCCGCAGGCCCCAACTGCTCGGAAGGCACCGCGGTGAGCGCTCCTTGACGAACCGCTTCGATACCCAACTCGAACAGATCACGCGCCACTCGAGTAATCACCTGAGCGGGTGACCCTAAAGATACCAGCTTCATCTGCAACTCTTTTAACGCCGTAGCGCAATTCGACAAGCGAACGACAACGATCTCCGCAGAAGTAAAAGCTTCATCATCGATATCTAGTGAGTCGCCCACGCGAATATCGAAACCCTTGTCCAAAAAAGCCTGGCGCTGGGGGTCATTGAGCTGCTCGACTGGATCGATCCACAACATCGGAATGCTATTGGTATTTGCCACTTTATTACCTT
>CALGJN010000046.1:0-1886 GCA_937920185.1 uncultured Cellvibrionales bacterium
CGACGAATTTGACATCGAAGGGTTAGAGGACATCGAAGGGTTAGAGGACGTTGAAGGGTTAGAGGACATCGAAGCCGCCATCGCCGCTATGAGCGATGACGAATTACAGGCATCCATGGCCTTAGAAGAAGACCACTCAGAAGACGAGTACAGCGCGCTGATCGACGATTTAAGCGTCGATGATGATACTTTTGTACTGCCAGACTTGGTCTTTAGAGATTACGATATCCGCGGCGTCGCCGGCGAAGAAATAACTGAAGAATTTGCCCGTAGACTCGGAAAAACCGTTGGCTCACTGGTACTGCGTCGTGGTAACAGCGCCATTTATCTGGGTCGCGATGGGCGCTCCAGTTCAAACGAGTTAACCCTTGCGCTCAGAGAGGGCCTATTGTCGACCGGGTGTAATGTCATCGATCTGGGCGAGATCATAACCCCCGCGCTTAATTTCGCAATCAACTACTCCGGCCAGTCGAGTTGCGGCATCATGGTCACCGCCAGCCATAATCCGGGCAACTTCAACGGCTTTAAAATCATTGTCCAAGGTCAAGTGCTGTCCGGCGATATGTTGCAGTTACTCAAACCCATTATGATCGTGGAAAACTTTACCCGCGGCGTCGGCGAGTATTTTTCCCGTTTAGTCATACCGCAATACGTGCGTCAAATTTTTGAAGATATCGGTATCGTCCGAGAGTTCAAAATCGTTGTCGATGGTGCCAACAGTGTCTCTGGACCGGTGGCGATAGAATTATTCGAAAGTTTGGGCTGCGAGGTCGTGCCGCTATATTGCGATATAGACGGATCGTTCCCCAATCACGAACCCAACCCTTCCGACGAGTTTAATTTGCTCGACCTAAGGGCTAGAGTGGCCAGTGAAGACGCCGATTTAGGCTTTGCCTTTGACGGCGATGGCGATCGTTTAGTGGTGATTACCGGCGCTGGGAAGATTTGTTGGCCCGACAAATTGATGATGCTTTTTGCCCGCGATATTCTGCAAACTTCACCCGGAGCATCGATCGTCTACGACGTCAAATCCAGTCAAAAACTAGCTGAGATCATTCGTCAAAATAAGGGTGAGCCAGTGATGTGTAAAACCGGCCATTCGCATGTTAGAAAAGCGGTGCAAGAAGTTAACGCGCCGCTTGGCGGAGAATTTAGCGGCCACATATTCTTTAATGATCGCCGCAAAGGCTTTGATGACGGTCTCTATGCGGCGGCGCGCTTGCTCGAGATACTAACCGCCACCTACAAGAACCTCGACCAACTGCTCGACGAGTTAGACAGCAGCGTGTATACCGGAGAAATACTCATTCCAGTCAATGAGCAAGATAAATTCGCCTTGATGCGTAAAATTGCCAATGAGTGCGAATTCAAAGGCACGCGGATTATGCGCCTCGATGGACTGCGCGTTGAGTACCCCCAGGGTTGGGGGCTGATTCGGGCGTCTAACACATCGGCCAATCTGACATTGCGCTTCGAAGCAGACGACCACAACATCCTTGGCTACATCAAACAGACCTTTAAATACAAGCTCTCAGGGTTGATTCCTAACATTGAAGACTACCTATGAATGCATCCAAAAGCGCTGACAGCGCGCACAACACTGCGCAAGTAATATCCAAAGCACTACCCTATATACAGCGTTTTGCGGGTAAAACCGTGGTCGTCAAATACGGCGGTAATGCCATGGTCGACGAGGGCCTGCAAGCCAGTTTCGCGCGCGACATTGTGTTGATGAAAGCGGTCGGTCTCAACCCGGTGGTGGTGCATGGCGGTGGCCCGCAAATTGGCGCCTTGCTCAAGCGACTCAATATCGACTCGAATTTTGTCGACGGCATGCGCGTCACCGACAGCCGCACCATGGATGTGGTGGAGATGGTGCTCGGGGC
>CALGJN010000047.1:0-1886 GCA_937920185.1 uncultured Cellvibrionales bacterium
TGGATGCCAAGAGCGCTGGATACACGCCAATCGGCGTCGAAGGCGATGACACCAGCGAGTGGATCCTGGTAGATTTTGGCGATTTAGTGGCCCATATTATGCTGCCGGCAACGCGTCAACTCTACGATTTGGAACGCCTTTGGTCGCTGCCCACCGAGAGCGTCGTCGAGACGGCGACAGAAAGCCTCGACAACAACGCTTAGAGCACGCGGTGAAAGTCAAGATTATCGGCGTTGGAACGCGCATGCCAGATTGGGTGACGGCAGGGGTCGACGAATATCAGCGGCGTTTACCGAGCGAGTTCTGCCCCCAGTTGATCGAGGTTCCCCTCGGGGCTCGGCGCCGTGGACAGGCTCTAGACAAGGCCATCGAGAAGGAAAGTCTAGGGCTGTTAAAGCACATAAATAAGGGCGATTACGTCGTCGCGCTTGACGTTTTGGGGCGCTCGATGAACACTGAGCAACTGGCCGGGAAACTGCTCGATTGGCAACGCGAGGGAGATGCTCTATGCTTTTTGATAGGCGGTCCAGATGGCCTGTCCAGCGCATGTTCAGAGCGTGCAAACCTGCGCTGGTCGCTGTCCGATCTGACCTTGCCCCATCCGCTTGTGCGGATTGTGCTGATGGAGCAGATCTATCGGGCCTGGAGCGTCAACGCTCGCCATCCCTACCACCGATACTGAGTGACTGAGACATTCACCATGAACGACGACTCAACCTTCATCAACCTCACTCGACAACATCAAATTTTTGTTAGCCGAGTGATCATTGCCTGTATCGTCGCAATTGTTATGGGTATCGTTATTGTCGCGCGCTATTTTGACTTGCAGATCACGCGGCACCAAGATTTTGTTACCCAGGCAGACAACAACCGCGTGCACATGCGTCCAGCTAGCCCTTCTAGAGGGTTGATATACGATCGAAATGGCAATTTACTGGCCGACAACAGGCCGACGTACAACCTCACGATCGTGCGCGAGCGCAGTCAGGATATGGAGCAATTACTGGTTGACCTGAATGGCTTAATCGACATATCCGACAATGATATTACGCAGTTCAAAAAACGACTAAAACGCCGCAAACCCTACGAAAATACGGCTCTTAAATACAATCTCAGCGAGCGCGAACGAAGCATCTTGGCGGTCAATAGTTTTCGCCTCGCCGGCGCCGAAGTGTCTGCCCGGCTGACTCGTCACTACCCCAGCGGCGAGCTGTTTGCTCACGTGATTGGCTACGTCGGGCGCATCAACGAAGAGGAAAGCCAAACGATAGATACGATCAGATACAGCGGTACCGATTCGATCGGCAAAATTGGCATCGAAAAACATTACGAAGACAGTTTACTCGGGCAGGTCGGCAATGAACACGTAGAAACCAACGCCCGCGGTCGCGTCATGCGGGTACTCAGCAAAGTCGACCCACTCGCTGGAGACAGTCTAACGCTGCATCTCGATCGACGCCTACAAGCCACCGCTCACGCCGCGCTCAAAGATCATCGCGCCGCGCTGGTAGCTATCGAGGTGAAGTCTGGCGGTATTCTGGCGATGGTCAGCACGCCCAGTTACGACCCCAATCTGTTTGTCTCTGGTATCAGCCAGGTGAACTACTCGGCGTTGGTGCAATCGGAGGATCGGCCACTGTTCAACCGAGCCATTCGGGGCCAGTACCCACCGGGCTCAACCATCAAACCCATATTTGGTCTGATTGGTCTACAAAACGAGGATATCAGCGCCGAGCACACGATTGATGATCCCGGCTACTTTTACATGGAC
This sequence comes from uncultured Cellvibrionales bacterium, assembly GCA_937920185.1. GTDB lineage: Bacteria > Pseudomonadota > Gammaproteobacteria > Pseudomonadales > Porticoccaceae > TMED48. Next base: position 1,772 of record CALGJN010000047.1, read on the forward strand.
GGTGTTGAACGTCCATGGCGCGACCACAACTCGAAACGTGGCGGACACGGCAAGAACGTCGACCTCGCCGAGGCGATTATAGAATCCTGCGATGTGTATTTTTATACCATGAGCG
>CALGJN010000048.1:0-12556 GCA_937920185.1 uncultured Cellvibrionales bacterium
GCATCGCCGGAATCCGCAGCGGTTCGCCGTTGATCTCCACCTGCTCAAACAGCCCCCGCTGGTTAAAGTGTGGATCTTCCATCATGTCGGCAACGCTATAGACTGGACCGCAGGGAACGCGATTCTCTTCGAGAACTTGCATGGCATCTTTCATGGCTCGTTGGCGGCACCAAGTGGCTAACACACCGTCTATATACTCTTGGTGGACGACGCGGTCGGAGTTGCTGGCATAGTCTGGATCTTCAGCCATGTCGGCGCGCCCTATGGCCTTCATCAGGCGCATGAATATAGAGTCGCCATTGCCGCCAATCACTAAATACTTGCCGTCGCCACAGGTGTAGGTGTTGGTTGGCACGATACCGGTGACGGTGGTTCCCGAGGGTTCTCGCACGATCCCAGCGCCGTCGTACTCGGGCACCACCGCCTCAAGCAAGTTAAACATCGATTCATACAGAGCAACATCCACCACCTGACCGCCATCGCCTCGATCTTTGGCACGCAGAGCCATGAGGATGCCCAATACGGCGTGCAGACCAGAAATGGTATCGCCGAGACTCAAGTTGGGCCTGACTGGGGGCTGGTCAGGATAGCCATTGACGTAGCGAAAACCACTGATTGCCTCGCAGGCTGAGGCAAATCCAGCTTTTTTCGCGTAGGGGCCAGTCTGTCCATAGCCAGAAATGCGCGCGTAGATCAGGTCTGGATTGTCGGCGCGCAGCGAGTCTGGATCCAAACCCCAATCCTCGAGCACGCCGGGGCGAAAGTTTTCGACGACGACGTCGGCGCTGATGAGTAACTGTTTGACCAGATCGCGACCTTCGGGTGTCTTGAGGTTGAGCGAGATACACTTTTTATTGCGCGCAAGGCTCCGCCACCACAGTGAGGTGCCGTCTTTGACTTCGCGCCAATTGCGGATAGGGTCACCGCCCGGGGGTTCGACTTTGATCACTTCGGCACCAAAATAGCCCAACATGCACCCAGCAAAGGGGCCAGCAAGTAGCTGGCCCAATTCTATAACGCGCAATCCTTCCAGCGGTTTATTCATTTTTTATCTCTCCCAATCATACTTATCACTCGATTCTAGCGAGCAGTTTAGCACCCAGAGTTATACTACGGTGAGCAGAAAATCAGTTCGGTTGGCGCTTGCGACGATAAATTATCGGAATGACATACAAGCGTTCCTTGGCTGCTGCGCCGATCGCTATCGCTGTTTCTTTGCCTGGCTTGCACAGCGCTCGTTCCATGCGTTTTCCGGGGTGTAATCAGCGATTAAATTGTGAGCCACCAAACAAATTGTCATAGGTTGTCTTGGTCGGATTACCCACTTTCATCGAATCCGATAGCGACGCGAGACCTCGCTGCACAGCGGGTCGTTGGGCGATCGTATCCGCCCACCGGGCAACGTTGGGGTAGATGGCGATGTCGATTCGATGCATCTCTCGTTGCTTCGGAAGAATCCATGGATAAGTGGCAATATCAGCCACCGAATAATCCTCTCCAGCGAGATATTCCGAGGTCGCTAGTCGCTGATTCATTACGCCATAGAGCTGGTTGCTGACGTCCTGATAGCGCTTTTTAGCGAGCGGGACATCCTCTGGGCAATAGCCCTGAAAGTAACCATTTTGACCAAACATGGGCCCGACATTGGCCATTTGAAACATCAGCCATTGAATCGCATCATGGCGGCGGGCCATATCTTGAGGCCACAGCTTGCCAGACTTTTCCGCCAAATAGAGCAAAATCGCCCCAGATTCGAATACCCCATAGGGTTTTCCGTCGGGGCCGTCGAGGTCAACAATGGCCGGCACACGGTTGTTGGGACTAATGGCAATAAAGGCTGGGTCGAACTGCTCGCCCTCGAGAACATTCACTGGGCAGACTTGGTACTCCAACCCGACTTCCTCGAGCATAATAGCGCTCTTGTGCCCGTTTGGTGTTGGCCAGTAGTAGTGTTTGATCATTGCTGCGCTTCCAGCGTCAGCGCTACCTGCTGTTGCAAAAAGGCCGCTGAGTCATCGCCCTCAAAATCGACGTTGTAGTGGCTGGTCACAGATGGGCGCTGTATCGCGTCCTGCCACCACGCTTCGAGGTTGGGGCGCTTATCAAAGCAATCGAATTCTGGGTATAGCGGGTCTTTGGCATCGTAAAATTTGACTCTGAAATCCATGTAGCTGATGGCGTGCAGCATGGCGGCTTGTCCGATATCAAAGCTGTCAAAGCCGCCTTTACAGGCGACCTCAAGGGCATCGCAACCGCGAATAATTTTTGGCCAAATCCATTTAAAAAAATCAATCCTCTGCTGTTCTTCCGGTTGCCAACCCTCCATGACCAACATCACCGTGCTCTCGAACATGGTGTCGGCCAATGCCAATCGCGTGATGGCATCCCAACGTTTTGGACCGTTGGCGGGATACAGGTGCCTTCCCGATTGACTCATACTGTCGAGGCACTCGGCAACCGCCTGGCTGCCATAAACCACCTGACCGCTATCCAGCGCCAGCGTCGGTACCTTATCGAGAGGATTGAGCGCAGCAATCGAGTACGCATCGCCCTGATCCTCGCCTTGACGGTTTTTGAATGGATAGGTCGGTACAAAGGTAATGTTTTGCCATAGCCCTCCCTCGTGGGCGGTCACCAGTACTTTGTGAATAAAGGTGTGAAAGGGGGAGTAAAATAGTTTCATAATGCGTGTGCCTCTAGTACATTGCCATTAGTTAATGCCACCGCCTCGATTTCAATTTCTAACTCGGGCAGTGCCAATGATTTGACTTCAACGATGGTATCGGCCGGGTAGGGCGGCGTAAAAAAGCGCTTGCGCAGCGCCACGATTTTTTCAAAATTTGCCATATCGGTTAGATAGATGGTTACCTTGACCACTTGCCTCAGGCTCGAGCCACCGAGCGTTAAGACCTCGCATAAATTATTAAATGTCTGCTCGGCCTGAGCATCAAAATCGCCGATACCAACCAGGTTGCCCTGTTTATCTATGGCCGCCTGCCCTGAGGTAAATAGCAGGTCGCCAACCGTGTATCCCTGCGCTATGTGAAAGGGTTGCAGGGGGTCAGGTGAGGTTTTTATCTGTTTTGCGTCCATCGGATCAAGGCCTCTATTGATGTCGCCGTGTTTGGATTAAAGCTGGTAGTCGATGACCAGTTTGCCGAAATGCGTGCCTTGCACTAGGTCTGCCAGCGCTTTGTTCGCGTCTTTGAATGCGTAGCGTGTGCCAATTTCGGGCCGGATGCTATGCTCCTCAATAAAGTTCATCATAGCCGCATAATTCTCTCGGTTACCGGTGGCTATACCGTGTAAATGTGCGCATTTGATGATTAATGGGAATACGCTGATGCCCATATCGGCACCCGCCATGTAGCCAATAATCGCAATATGACCGCCGTTGCGAATGGCGGCTAGCGAGTTTTCCATGGTGCCAGTGCCGCCTATTTCGAGTACCAGGTCAACACCCTGTCCGGCAAGTTGAAATACTTTTTCACCCCAATTTGGAACGTCGATATAGTTGATGCAATGGTCCGCACCCAATCGCTTTGCTCGGGCTAATTTTTTATCGCTCGAGGACAAAATAATAACCGTTGCGCCAATCGCTTTAGCGAATTGCAATGCGGCGATGGCGACGCCGCCAGTGCCTTGTATTAGCACGCTGTTTGCCGATGTAATGTTTGCGATGGGGACCAGTGAAGTCCAGGCCGTTAGTCCAGAGCACGGCAGGCAAGCGGCCTCAGCAAAGCTCAGGTGTTTGGCAATTGCGACTACCGCATCCTGCGAATACACGCCAAAATCTCGCAGTACGCCATGGGTCTCCAAACCACCAGAAATGCTGCGTTCGCCGCTGTGTGCATCTCCGTCCATCCAATTGGGAAAAAATAACGGCGTGACTCGATCGCCAATTGCCACACGGCTTACTTGGTGGCCAACCTCGACGACGGTGCCGGCGCCGTCGGAAAGGGGTATCAGCGGAAAGTTAACATCTTGGCTAAAATGCCCACTGACGATCTGCTGATCGCGCGGATTAATCGACGCCGCATGCAACTGCACCAATACCTCTGTGGGCCCAATTGTGGGTTTCTCTCGCTCGACCAAGGTGAGATTGTCTAACCCGAATTTGTTCAGTTCCCATGCCCGCATATTGACCTCGCGCTCGCTAAATGTTCATTTTTTGGTGGTTTTATAAAAATACATCGCCGCCGTTGGGGCTCAAGCACTGGCCGCGAAAATGCGCCGCGCTGTCGCTGGCAAGAAACACATAAGTTCCGACTATATCGTCGACTTCGGCAATTTTTCCCCGCGGAATTGCGTTGCGGATACCCTCGAGTATGTCCGTTGGAACGTCATCTAAAATGGGCGTCAGGGTTGCGCCCGGCGCGACGCAGTTAGCTGTGACGTTGCGCGTGCCTATTTCTAAGGCAAGCGTGCGGGTAAAGGATAATATCGCTCCCTTGGCAGCAGTGTAGTGGGCAAATCCAGGCGCGCCCTTGTAAGCGAGTTGCGAAGCGGTGTTGATAATTCGACCAGAATCTTGACGATACATGATCGGGAGCGCGGCCCGCGTGCACAGAAAAGTTCCGTTGACGTGCACCGCCATAACCGCTTGCCAATCTGCCAAGGTAATATCTTCAACCGGTGCAGAGCGAGCGATGCCGGCATTGTTGATAAGAATATCCAACCGTCCAGCGGTCGCCATTAATTCGTCAAACATATCGGCTACAGCCGTTTCACTGCTAACATCGCCAGGCGCCAACGAAGCCATACCGCCGCCGTGTTGGATGGCTGCTTGCACATCGCGGGCGGCCTTATCGCCTTCGCTAGGGGGGTAGTTGATATACACATGGCAGCCAGATTCTGCCAGTGCCATTGCGACCCCACGGCCAATGCCCGATGAGGCACCCGTTATGAGCGCCACTTTGTTAGTTAGATCTGTTGACAGCGACATTATCTCACGCTCCTATGAAAGGCTATTTTGTTTTTTTTGTGACCAGAACATTGCATTTAAAGTGAGCGCGAGTCAAGACTATCCTGTGGCCGCAGTGTAAATTATTTTAACATTTAGATATCGTGTGCACCGGCTCGACTATAAAATTAAACCGGTGATCGATGTGGCAAGGGAAACTATGCAGCAGTCTTTTTTAGTGACTGGGTAATGGTCGCGTTTGGCGATTGAATCTGCTAGCCGACCGTCAAAGATACTCGCCGGTTCTAGTGCTGGCCCGAGGTGTTAAAAATGTCGGCCTATCCGCCGCGCAATCAATGCTGGTGTAGTTGCCGATCAAATCGCTGGGGCATGACATTTTTTGGGTGGCTTTGCCATCTAATTCCCCATCAATGCCTTTTTCTCTCGCGCTACTGGATCCGCCATCTGCATCATTATTGGTTCTGCTGGGCGCTGGATGCGGGCGATCAAGCGCTACTGGGGTTGGACTAGGTGGGTAAGTTGCCGAGTGACTGATGGATTTGTTCGGCGGATTACTGGCCAGATTAAAACCGGCTTGATGGGCGGCGAACAGCAAATTTAGATCACATTAGGCTTCGTTGCATCATTTATTGGCAATGCCGCCTAAAAATTTTGTATCGATTACGCTAGCAACTGCATGTCTTATGGGGTGTTGCAAATATCCTATCCAACTAGTTATAGTGTAGCTTCTGGCGATTTAATCTAAGCTAATATAGATGCATGATTTTCGGGTAGTTTGCCTTGCACTTAGCAGTAGTTGCCCCATGCATTAATATGGGGCCGACAGCGGTGTCCGACCTGCCGCTGGCCATGCGATAAAAATAAAATTAACGCGTTTGGGAGTATATCAGTGACTAAGAGAATCAAGATCATAGTGCCAATTCCAATGGACCAAGAGGGCGTTGCAAACCGCGCCTCACAGTTGGCGCCCGAGATGATTGCCGACGGTATGTCGGTTGACTTTGTGGCAGTGTCTTGGGGAGCGGCATTGGGTGACAGCTATTACGATGCCCAACTCATGGACATGAGCGTTTTCGAGGCCGGCCTCAAAGCGCAAGAAGAAGGCTATGACGCGGTGTGTATCGACACCGTCAGCGATTCCGGTATGTACGCGCTGCGTTCGCGATTGAGTATTCCAGTGCTTGGGCCCGGGCAAGCGGCCTTTCACGTTGCCTGCATGTTGGGGCATAAATTTAGCATTATCACCATGTGGGATGAGTGGTTTCATCTATATCGCAAGGTGTTATCTGAATACAAACTCGAGGCGCGATGTGCCTCTATGCGGTCTATCGACACGCGTCCCGATCTAGCCGAATTACTCGCCGGGAAGGAAGAGGTAATCTTCCAGAAATTGGAGAGCGAGGCGCTCAAGGCGATCGAGGAGGACAAGGCCGATGTTATCGTGCTTGGTTCAACCACCATGCACCAGTCTCATGCGTTTTTGCAGCAGGCCTTGCCGGTGCCGGTTATCAATCCCGGATTGATCTCTTACAAACTCTGTGAAATGTTTCTTGAGACTGGTCTTTGCCATAGTGAGCGCGCGTTTCCGGCGCCACAACAACCTAACGATGATCTTGTACTGTCGCGAAATAACTAATTAAACGAGGGGTTTTGCCCCGGGGGGTCCGATGAGTAATCTGCCGTACGACTACTATATTGATACTGTCACCAAGCGCTACTTTCACGGTGTCGACAACTACGACATGGATCAAGTGCTTGCCTGTTTTCATCCCGATGCGGTGCTCACTGAAGTGACCTCGATGACCGTTCACGAGGGGCGAGACCAAGGCATCGCGACCATGTTTGCTGGCCTTTTTGAAGGCTTTTCACAGATCTGGCACGGTAATTTTGTGCATACCGCTGACGTTGAGAGCGAGGCTATCTGCTCGCAGTTTTCGGTCGAAATCACGCCCCATGGCGGCGACCCACTGCGCTATGAAAACTGTAATCGTTTTTATTTAAAGGATGGTAAATTCTCGCGCGTGTTCGTCTACATGAGCGGCGATAACCTACTGAAATAACTTCTGGCTGCCGTTGGGCAGCGCCGAGACTTTAAAAAGCATTAGCGACTCAGGGGGTCACATATGCAATATCAATCTTCACTGACGCGACAGGGACTTATCGACCTAGCGTTGGACAAATATTTCGCCAATGTCGACGCGAAAAACTTAGATGCGGTGCTCGACTGCTTTCACGATAATGCCATGCTGACGGTGCAAAATGTATTCGTTGTGCACGATGGCAAAGAGAGTATCCGCAGGATGTTCGTCGACTTTATGGCGGGCTATGAAACCATCATCCATCGAGATTTCACTTCGACGGTAGACGCTAAAAATGGCCGAATAAGCACCTGTTTTACCGCCGAATTAATAGATCACCAGGGCAATACCACGCTGCTGTATAACACCAATTTTTGGCGTATCCGCGGGGATAAGTTTCAAGAGGTGTACGTTTATATGAGCGGCGAAAACCCGCTAACGTAGGGTGGCGCGTTGGGCCCCGATATGGCGGGATGATTGGCTGCTGTGGATGTCGGTGGGGTTGCCTTGAGTTCGAATTGAGAGACCTGTGATAGGGTAGGCGTAGGCGGGCATGGGCATGCCGGCATGCGCCACAGTTAGAGCGTCAGGGTACTTGATCAAAGACAGGAAATATGCCCTCGGGAGCGGCTTTTGCACTATGAGTGAACAAGTTTTCATAACCGATGTCGGGCCTCGTGACGGCCTACAAAACCAAACCAAGCTTTTGTCGGTGGAGCAGCGTGTGGCGTTGATCTTAGCGTTGGCAGATGCTGGCGTGGCTCAGATCGAAGTCGGCAGTTTTGTCTCGCCAAAGGCGGTGCCAGCGATGGCAAACACCGATCTGGTGGTGGCAGCGCTGCAAACACAGAGTCGTTATAAGGCGTCCAATATTGCGCTTATTCCCAATCTCAAAGGTTACCAACTAGCGCGTACCGCCGGGTTACCTCGCGTGGTAATGGTGCTCTATGCCAGTGATTCGATGGCGCAAAAAAATGTCGGCATGAGCATGGCCGAAGCCAACCGAGTCACCTTACAAATCCTCGATGAAGCGGTTCGCGACCAGATACAGGTTGTCGCTACCATCGCGGTGGTGTTTGAGTGCCCGTTTGAAGGGCCCATCGATCCGCGGGTGAGCGAGTCGCTAGTCGAACAGTTTTTAGCCGCCGGCGCCCATCAGGTGGTTTTGGCCGATACCATCGGAGCCGCGGATCCGCAGCAGGTGCGAAGTTTGACCGCTCGATTGGTGCAAAATCATGATGCCAATCGTCTGGGCTGTCACTTTCACGATACCCGCGCGATGGGGCTGGCCAACGTATATGCGGCGGTAGAATCGGGTATCAGGCGCTTTGACAGCTCCATCGCGGGTCTTGGCGGCTGTCCATTTGCGCCGGGCGCTACCGGCAATGTGGCCACCGATGATGTGGTCATGATGCTGCAGCAGATGGGCTTTGAAACCGGTATTGATTTGAAAAAATTGCTCGAGGCCTCGGAACTTGCCGGTCACATGACCGGTTCTGATAAGGGCGGCCGCGCCAAGGCTTGGTTGCTAGGACAGTTGAAAAAAAACGCCCTGTAAGCGGTTCTTAATGGCCAGTCACAGCCGGCACGTTGCGTTGATACTGCGATCTGGTGTGCTGGATATGCACATGGATTTTAATGACTCTAGGGTGGCACAGCCATGACCGATCATAATTTAACCGCAAACAATCTTGGGCTTGGGACATCACCGGCGCTACTAATCGTCGATATGATGAATGGCTTTACCGATGCGGCGTGTCCATTGGGGGTCGACTGCCCTGAGGTAGTGGCGGCAAATCGCACCTTGTTGGAGGCGTTTCGCGCCGCTGAATTACCGATTTTTTTTACTACCGTGATCTACCGAGATAGCGGCCAAGCCTCGGTGTTTAGACACAAGATTCCGGATCTTAATCTATTGACGGCGAACTCGAAGTGGGTGGCGATCGATTCGCGCCTAGAGCGCCGGGCTAACGAGACGTTAATTGAAAAGTGCTGGCCGAGTGCTTTTTTTGCCACAGATCTAGACGTTCAATTACGGCGCCGGGGGGTCGACTCGCTGGTGGTGACGGGCCTCACTACCAGTGGCTGCGTGCGGGCATCGGCGGTGGATGCACTGCAGTATAACTATCAGGTGATTGTCGCCGAGGATGCGGTGGGAGATCGTAACCAGAGCGCGCATCGTGCTAATTTGTTTGATTTGGCGGCCAAATACGCCAGCGTGCAGTCGGCAGCGGAAATAGCCTCTAGCCTGAGCCATGGCGCAACGCCAGCAGAGTCCTAAACCTAGTCGCTGACGCGCAGATCTAAACGCCGCTGCGGTTTGCTTTTGACGCGCGGTATTAAGCGTGCCCAGAGCAAGGCGGGCGTAACAAGTCCTGTCGATCCAGGGATGCGAGGCCTCACCCTGTATGCCAGTATTTATGCTTGCCTTTGCGCCTCATGTTTTATCTATAGCGGACTATATCTATAGCGGATTCCAAAACTACAGTGACACGGTAAGTCCGCCGTCGACGGTTAGAATTTGCCCGGTCATATAGGCGGCATCTTCCGAGGCCAGAAAAGCAATCACATTGGCGATATCCTCTGGGCTTCCGATGCGTCCGAGCGGAACGCCGGGTGTCATTGCCTCTAGACCCTCAGGGCCCACCGAGTGTTCTGTATTTAAGGACTGCGCGGTGCGAATTAGCCCGGGGGCTATGCCATTGACTCGAATATTTTTGTCGGCTAATTCTATCGCCAATCCTTTGACCAGTCCGGTGACGCCGCCCTTGGCCGCAGAGTATGGTATGTGCTCTGCCCAACCGACGTTGGCACCGGCTATAGAGGAGAGGCAGACCACCGCGCCGTTGCCGTCGCGTTCGAGTAATTTGTTGGCGGCGCGCGTGACGCGCATCATGCCCTTTAAATCGATCTCCATAGTAAGGTCCCACTGCTCGTCGCTCAACGTCTGCAGCGGTTGTTTGTGGGCAATTCCGGCGTTGTTGATGACCGCGCTCAAGCTTCCAAATTGATGGTCTAAGCGATCACAGAGGTCGTTGACGTTGGCGGTATCTGAAACGTCGAGATCATAATAGTCGGCGCTCCCCCCGCGCTGGCGAATAGTCTCTGCGACTGCTTCGCCTTCAGATGATAAAATATCGGTCACCACGACATGATAATGGTTGTTGGCAAACTTGAATGCCGTGGCGCGACCAATGCCGATCGCGGCGCCAGTGATTAAAGCGATTTTGGTTGTCATATAACGATGCCCCTAAGAGATGAGTTGCCCGATGCTTATTTTGGCTGCGCACCGGGCCCTGTCCATGAGTAAAAGGCTACCATAGGTTAATTTTCCTTGGCAAATGAATCATGCCATTAATCGGCAATTTTAGCCTATTGATGAAGCCTCTAGCTGACTGACGTATTAAAATGTGCGTGTCAAACAGGTGGTAGGCGTTGCGTTTTTACGCTGTCTTCAGTGACTGTCGAGCGCTAAATCAGGCGATTACATTACTCGTTTATACGGTTGGTTGGCGATGGCGAGTCGGAGGCTAATGCGGGTGCTGGCGGTGCAGATTGAGCGAGCGTCGAAGCTACCGCCGGAGCCTTCTTCGACGACGCTGTGACATCAGCCAATCGAAATTGGGATAATTGAGGCGCAAGAGGGTGACTATAGTTTAAAATAACCACGACCGGGGTGCCTATTGAGCGCAATTGACTGCCGGTTATAGAGCAACTTGCCCGTGCTGGGCATTCACTTAGGCGAGTTCGGTATGGCAATACACTGGTATCCAGGGCACATGCACAAGGCCAGCAAAGAAATGGTCGAAGTGCTGCCGCGGGTCAACTTAGTGATCGAAATATTGGATGCTCGGATACCCTATAGCAGTTCGAACCCGGTCATTGATGCGCTGAGTGCGGATAAACCGAAAATTAAAATCTTTACCAAAACCGATCTCGCCGATGCGGCTACGACGCGTCTGTGGCAAGACGAGTTTGAACAACAGCAGCAGACAAAAACCTTGGCTGTGGATCTTAAAACCGAGGACCGCAGTGAACAAATCGTTCAGTTGTGCCAAAAATTGGCACCCAGAAAGGAAGGCGCCAATAGTCTAGTGATGGTTGCGGGTATACCCAACGTGGGAAAATCGACCCTGATCAACCATCTTGCCGGTAAGCATATGACGCGCACTGGGGATGAGCCGGCGGTGACCAAGGGCCAGCAGCGGATCAATTTACGCAATGGCATTATGCTGCTCGACACGCCGGGCATCCTCTGGCCAAAGGTAGAGAACGAACCTAGCAGCTACCGATTGGCGACCACCGGCGCGATTAAAAATACCGCGACCAGCTACGAAGAAATTGCCTTTTTTGCTGCCGATTACCTGCTTAAATACTACCCGAAAATGCTCAGTCGACGGCTTCATTTTGACGCCTTGCCGGCGACCGAAATTGAGTTTCTCGAGGCGCTGGGCGCTCAAAGGGGTTGTTTGCGGAGCGGCGGACGGGTCGACTTAGAGCGCGTTTCGACCGTCTTTGTCAACGAATTGCGCGCCGGTATGTTGGGCGCTGTGAGTTTTGAAACACCGGCGATGATCGAGAAAGAACTGGCTGAACTGGTAATTTTACAAGCTGAGAAGGCGGCGCGTGAAGAGGCAAGATTGGAGCGTCGGGGAGGGAAGAAAAAATCAACCAGATCCCGGTAGCCAGCGCTTGGAGCAAATGCTGGAGGTATTGCTCGACGATCTTGCGACCCTTGGTAGGCTAATTGTTATTGCATATTTGTAGATATCTGGTGTAATTTTATGGGGGTCAACCTGCGGGTGCGAAAACGCGATGCAATTACTGCTTAGATTTTTATTGATAATGCTCTATCCAATCCTGGTGATGGTTCTGATTATACCGCATCAGTTGGGGAATTTTTTTCATAAACACTATTATATTTATCTCACTTCTATCGCCTTGTTATTGCTCTCGGTGAGTGGTTATGTCGGTTATGAACAAGCCTGGGATGGCGATGATGATATGATACAGTTTCAGATATTTGTGATCGCCGCCGCGCTTTATTCGCCGTTTCATTTTGTTATTACACAACCCTTTGAAACCGAGTTTGAACAGCTCAATCAATGGATTATCGATACCGCTATGGGCGGTCCCCCTAGCGATTCTTAGTCTATTCTTCCTTGCACGCTGTGCTGATCAGTCATCAGATGATTTACCTAGCTTGGCCTGCGATCATCTGCAGATGAGATCTGTCACGGTCGTCGTAAGCCAAGGCAAGGCAAGCTAAGGCAAGCTAAGCTAAGGCACTGCTGGCCAGTGCGCTATTCGCATGGCTACTTTTAATTATAAGAGATAGGTGTGCTGACGACCGGTTGCAATCAGCCTCTTTCTATTCCTATTGCGCGACCTATGCCCAGCAAGCGGTTCGAACCGCAGCAAGCGGCCCATAGCTATCAAGTGCCCCACAGCTATCAAGTGGCCTGTGCCGAGACAACCCTTAATGAAAATTCTTGGTTCGAAAATTCTTGGTTCGAAAATTCTTGGTTCGAAAATTCTTGGTTCGAAAATTCTT
>CALGJN010000049.1:0-7645 GCA_937920185.1 uncultured Cellvibrionales bacterium
AGGCCTCTCGCCCTGCGCGCTCGACCATAAAAAAATCCCCCGCATGCAAAATGCGGAGGATTGATTTATGGCGGAGAGAGAGGGATTCGAACCCTCGATACGCTATCAACGTATACTCCCTTAGCAGGGGAGCGCCTTCAGCCGCTCGGCCACCTCTCCGGAGTTCTATTATTGATCGATTAACGAGCCTTGGAACAATGCCCGAAATACGCTAACCATCGCTTTTTGAACGCCGCGCATTGTAATATTAATGAGCGACGATGTCAGTATATTTTATGTTGTACTTTAAGGCAGAAAGCCGACCCGCAGTGACGTACATCAAGAGCCCTGAATCAATCCAGCCCTCAGTACTGTCGTCGCTTTTAGGAAGTATTAGACCAATGACCATCGGCCTTTAAATCATCATCCCTGCAGAAAAATCATCAAATCACTATAAACCGGACGGCGGAACATTTAAAGCGCCAGGCAAAACCACAAACCCGTCACGATGCAATGCTAGACATTGCCTTCGGTGTCTGGGGACGCGCTTTTTTCAGATTGGATTCGCTGATAGATTTCTTCACGATGAACAGACACATCCTTGGGTGCGTTGACACCGATTCTGACTTGATTACCTCTAACACCTAATACTGTGACTAACACTTCGTCACCAATCACCAAGGTCTCACCTACCCTTCTGGTAAGTATCAACATAACAATCTCCGAGCAATCTACCCTTGCATTTACGAAATAGTACTTCCTAGACATCTCCCTTGTCAGGGTAGACACTCATTATACCGTCCAAGGATATTATCTTATCCTAAAACGTTCTATACAAAAAGTAGTAGTACACATATATTGTAAAACTGAGAGGCGTGTAGCATTTTCTGCCTTGATGGTCTCACTTTTGAACGTCTAACTCGTACTTAGCGTGCAGCGCCCTAACCGCCAACTCTAAATAACGCTCCTCGATCACCACCGCTATTTTTATTTCTGACGTCGTAATCAGTTGAATATTAATACCCTCGCTGGCAAGGCATTCAAACATTCGAGCGGCCACCCCAGCATGCGAACGCATACCGACGCCAACGATCGACACCTTGGCGATTTTGCTGTCGGCGTGGATCGCTTCGGCGCCCAATTCATCGGCTATAGCGCGCAATAAAACCTCGGTTTGATCAAGATCGTTGCGGTGCACCGTAAACGTAATCGACGCTGAATTATCTTTAGCAACATTCTGCACGATAACATCAACTTCAATGTTTGCCTCGCTGATCGGGCCAAGTACTTTTGCCGCCACGCCGGGCTGATCGGGAATACCTCGTATGGTCAACTTCGCTTCATCGCGGTTGAACGCGATGCCTGAAACTACCGGCTTTTCCATCTGTTCATCATCCTCAAGAGTAATAAGGGTCCCTGGGCCGTCGACAAAACTCGACATTACACGCAGAGGTACGGCGTATTTACCGGCAAACTCCACAGCCCGAATTTGTAATACCTTCGAGCCCTGACTGGCCATTTCAATCATTTCTTCAAAGGTGATTGCGTCCAGTCGTCGCGCCTCCGGCACCACCCGCGGATCGGTGGTATAAACGCCATCGACATCGGTATAGATTTGACATTCATCGGCCTTGAGTGCCGCGGCTAGAGCCACCGCAGTGGTATCGGAGCCACCGCGACCCAGCGTGGTAATATTGCCATCGCCATCAATGCCCTGAAAACCGGCGACCACCACCACTCGACCCGCCGCGAGATCTGCATGCACCCGATGGCCATCAATATCCTGAATACGCGCCTTGCCGTGGGCACTGTCGGTCAAAATGGTCACCTGCCCACCAGTGTAAGAGCGCGCATCTACGCCAAGCTTTTCTAAGGCAATGCACAACAGCGCAATGGTCACCTGCTCGCCAGTAGACAGCAGCACGTCCATCTCTCGTCCACTCGGTTTATCGTGTAATTCGCCCGCCAGCGCAATCAACCGGTTGGTCTCACCGCTCATTGCCGACAGCGTGACCACCAACTGCTGTCCCTGCGCGTGCGCCAAGGCCACTTTTTCGGCCACCGCCTGTATCCGCTCGATCGAGCCTACCGAGGTGCCACCGTATTTTTGTACCAGTAATGCCATGTTGTTCCGTATCTGTCGTTAGTTATCAATCTATCGCGTTTCAACAACCCTTTGAGTTACGTCAACCGCTGCGAAATCCAATCGTGCACCGACTCCAATGCCGCCGGCAGCGCGATGACATCGGCAACCGATCCCTGCGCCATATCGGGCCGTCCGCCGCCCTTGCCGTCGGTTTGGTTGGCAATGTGTTGAAACAGATCACCGGCCTTGACGGTTTCCGTGAGGTTGCGCGTCACGCCTGCCACCAATGCCGCTCTATCACCCTCTATCGCAGCCAGCACAAACACGCCCCGCTCGATCTTTGAACGCACCTGATCGGCCACGCCCCGCAGCGCCTTAGCATTGGCGCCCTCGACCACTGAGACAAGCACCGAGACGCCCTTAATCTCGCGCAGATTGGCCATTAAATCGCTTCCCGACGCATCGGCTAGCTTGGTTTGCAGCGCTTGGATGTCTCTCTGGAGTCGTTTATTTTCATCCACCAGCGAGCGCACTCGCTCGCCAACAGTATCCCTTGAAGCGCGCAATGCCCCGGCTGCATCCTCCAGAATCACCTCGGCACGATGAGCATGCGCCAGAGCCTTATCGCCACTGACCGCTTCGACCCGCCGCACCCCAGAGGCTACACTGGACTCGGCGAGGATGCGCACGGTGCCAATTTCGCCGGTACGCTGCACGTGGGTACCGCCGCAAAGTTCCAACGAGTACTCCCCGCCAATCCGCACCACCCGCACCACATCGCCGTACTTTTCGCCGAACAGCGCCATAGCACCGAGATCTTGGGCCTGCTCCATCGCCATTTCATCGGTTTCGACCGCGGTGTTGGCAAAGATATAGGCGTTCATACTGCGCTCGACCGCGCGCAATTGATCACCGGTCACAGACTCGGCATGCGAAAAATCAAACCGTAGTCGCTGGCTGTCGACCAGCGACCCTCGCTGATGGACATGCTCGCCGAGCACTTCTTGCAACGCGGCGTGCAATAAATGGGTGGCCGAATGATTACTGCAGGTAGCAGCCCTCGATTTAGCGTCCACCGACGCGGCAACGCGCGCACCCACCGCCAAATGACCCGAAATAACCCGCGCAAAATGCAAGTGGTGATCGCCGGCCTTTTTACAATTATAAACCTCGATTTCGGTGTTCTTAGCCGTCAGGCGTCCGCGATCGCCCACCTGACCGCCCGACTCGGCATAAAATGGCGACCGATCGAGCACCACGATTACCTCACAGCCCTTTTCAACACGCTCTACTGGATTGCCGGCGGTATACAGGGCAAGCACTTCGCCATCCCCCGCGAGCTCCTGATAACCGATAAAATCGGTGCGTCCTTCGACGCGAATGCTAGCGATATCATCGCTGCCAAATTGACTGGCGGCGCGCGCTCTATCGCGCTGCTGCTGCATGCATTGCTGATAGCCGTCCATATCCATCGCAAGACCGCGCTCGCGAGCAATGTCGTTGGTCAGGTCGGTGGGAAAGCCATAGGTATCGTAGAGCTGAAAAATCAATTCACCCGGCAGCGTATCGCCTACAAGTTCAGTCAGTGCATTCTCCAACACACCCATTCCCTTGTCCAAAGTACGCGCGAACTGTTCTTCTTCGGAGCGAATTACGGCCGACAATTCGTCCTGACGCGTTCTAAGTTCTGGGTAGGCATCACCCATCACTTCGGCCAGAGCTGGAATCAAACGGTAAAAAAACAAACCCTTGGCACCCAGGCTATGCCCATGACGCAGCGCCCGTCGCAAAATCCGACGCAGCACATAACCGCGACCTTCGTTAGCCGGCAAAACCCCATCGACCACCAAAAAGGCGCAAGATCGAATATGATCGGCAACCACTTTGAGCGAATTTTCCTGCCGGTCGGCGCAACCGATGATGCGCGCTGCTGCAGCGATCAGATGTTGAAAGAGATCAATATCATAATTGTTGTGAACGCCCTGCATTACCGCGGCGATTCGCTCCAGTCCCATACCCGTATCGATCGACGGCTTTGGGAGCGGCGTCATGGTGCCGCTGGCATCGCGTTCATACTGCATAAACACCAGATTCCAAATCTCGATGTAGCGGTCGAGATCATCGTCTTCACTCCCCGGGGGGCCGCCGGGAATATCATCACCATGATCCCAAAATATTTCGGTGCAAGGCCCGCAGGGCCCAGTGTCGCCCATCTGCCAAAAGTTGTCTTCGTCGAGCCGCGAGAGACGCGCCGGATCGATACCAATCTCGTCCACCCAAATAGCCGCCGCCTCATCGTCGCTGATGTGAACCGTTACCCAGAGCCGCTCCTTCGGCAACCCCAGCACCTCGGTTAAAAATGCCCAACCAAAGCGAATTGCATCGCGCTTAAAATAATCGCCAAAACTGAAGTTACCAAGCATTTCAAAAAACGTGTGGTGACGCGCCGTGTAGCCAACATTTTCCAAGTCATTGTGCTTGCCACCCGCTCTCACACAGCGCTGCGACGAAACCGCACGGCGATAATCACGTTGCTCAGCACCCAAAAACACGTCTTTAAACTGCACCATCCCCGCGTTGGTAAATAAAAGCGTCGGGTCGTTGCCCGGCACCAGACTACTGCTGTCGACGATGCGGTGTTGTTGACCGGCGAAATACTCCAAAAACGCACTGCGAATATCAGCACTCTTCATGATGTGTTCCAGTTGGTGAGCTCAACGCTCGAGTTAAAAGGTAGCTAGATTTGTTTCATCGAACTGCGTATTGCCGAGCACATGAAGGTGCAGGTGAAAGACCGTCTGTCCTGCACCGGCACCGTTGTTAATCACTAGACGAAAAGCCTCGTCCACACCGCGCATGCGCGCAACCTCGCCAGCAACCCAGAGTAAATGCCCCATGACCATTTTGTCATCCGGCCCAGCATCGACCAGCATGGCCAACGGTTTGCGCGGAATCACCAACATGTGCACTGGCGCCTGGGGTGCAATGTCATTAATGACGATGCACTGATCGTCTTCATAGACAATATCTGCCGGAATTTCGCGATTGATAATCCGCGTAAAAAGACTGACTTGGGCATCACTCATGGGGTAATTCTCCAGTTATTTTTCGCCACACCGCTCTATCGAGCATCTGGCGACACCCTGTTCAATTTTTCGTCTGCGGTCATCAACCTCGCCTCGGACTCGAGCATCACCGGGATGCCATCGCGCACCGGATAGGCCAAGCCGCTCGCGGCACACACCAGTTCCTGGTTAGCCTTGTCATAGACCAATGGCGCTTTAGTGAGTGGGCAGACCAAAATGCTGAGTAATTTTTTGTCCATGATGTTCACTTTATAGAAAGCGCTACAGTGTAATGAAAATCGCCGTGGATCGCTACGCCCACTGGCCTAGTGAATGAGCCTATTTACTCGTCTAGCGCGGGTAGCGCCTGAAGCACCAACAGCGGGTCAATGCGCACGTCGCGCCAGTTCATCCGCCAGTCGAGGTGAGGGCCAGTAGCGCGACCGCTAGCGCCAACCTCCGCGACCTCTTGACCACGGGTTATCACATCGCCCGGCGCTACCAATATCTTGCTCAGATGCAGAAAACTTGAACTCAGACCATGACCGTGATCGACGATCAGCGTACCCCCCGAATAAAACATATCGTCGTGAGCAAGCGTGACCACGCCGGACGCAGGCGCCAACACTTTGGCACCCGTCGGGGCTGCGTAGTCGACCCCATAATGCGGATTTTTGGGCACACCATTGTAAACCCTTTGACTTCCATACACGCCGGTCAAGGGACGCTGCATAGGCGCCTTAAAGCCGGCTAAAAAAACTTCGCTGTCATCCCGTAGTGAACGAGCGCGAACGACCTCGCCGGCCTCACTGCGGATTCTCGCTAATACTGACTCGGGGGGAATAACGCGATCGCTGGGAACCCCCTCGATGCGTTGTATATCATAACTGCGCGACGCAACGTCAAACTTCAGCGTCCGTGGCGCTTGCCCGGGAGCGAGGACCTCGAGCGCTATTTGCTCCTCGGCATCGCGCGATAAACCGAGTAGGAATTCGCCGTTCGACGCGATCGGCAAATCGACCCCGCCGTAACGCACCCGGTACTCTTGCGGCACCCGTCCGAGTAACAGGCTGCCCTGCTGCCAACTGCCCTGCCAAGAAATGGCAACATTGTCAATTGCAACGGCGGTGCTATGAAGAATAAGCGCAGCAATAAAAAGCAGCGGTGACACAACCGCGGATTGCAGCCCCGAAAATACCCCAAATAGTCCGAATACCGGTTGGTTAACGTTTGTCATTATCTAATCTCACATAGGGCTGCAGGGATTCAATTTCACATTGAATTCCGGTTTGTAAAACCTCAAAGCGATCGAATTTGGCGCACAAGGTATTCGCTCTGGTTCTCTGGATATAGCCCTGTTTTGAGATCCCGCGGCACTCCCGACGCAGCGTCAAGATAACCTTGCGCCGTCGACCCATATCGATAATCGCCGTCTTATCGTCCTCGAATTGAATACTGCGAATTCTATCGGCTTTGATGCAGTTGTTACGGATGCCATAATTACCCAACCGCTGTCCGTCCAGCGCCCGTAGCTTTTCAATCAGCGCACTGTTGGGCGTCGACTCGACTCTGTCGCCGCTCCACGCGCTCGCTGGCGTCATGCATAGCAGCAAAAAAACCACCCAACGCGCCCCATCCAGCGCCAAAATCACTGGCGCCAAAAAGCTGCGCCCAACACGCGGCTCTTGGCTGACGCCGCAGCGCGCAATCCGTGCGCTTATCTCAGACATATTTGCACCTCAGGAACCCTTACAGTATGGTACACAACCTTCGCAAAAAATCGCTTAAAATGCTCCAAAAAGCCACATTTTCGCCGCCCATATACCTCAAAAATCGACACGTCCAGAGTATCATGAATAGCCTTGGCCCGCGAAAAATTCGCGCCGCGCAGATACTCGCATCGCTCGACTCAGAGCGTTTAATTCTGACCGCTAAAGATGGCACTCGACTACTGGCTGACCACGATCGCAGCCACCAGCATTGTCGCGCTGTTGTGATTTTGCTGCACGGATGGGAAGGGTCGAGCAACTCGGCCTATCAGGTCACCACTGCCAAGTATTTGCTCGATCACGGCTTTGACGTATTGCGCCTTAACCTGCGAGATCATGGCGATAGCCATCACCTCAACCGAGGTTTTTTCAATTCTACCATGACCCAAGAGGTCGCCGATGTAATCGAGAGCTTTTTGCACACCCGTCGCTACGAGCAGGTATTTATGGCTGGCTTCTCGCTCGGTGGTAACTTTACCCTGCGCATCGCCGCCGATCACGGCCGCGCGCTGGGCCTCAACGCCGTAGTCGCTATATCGCCACCCGTCGACCCGGTAAATGCGATGATCACCATTAACAAAACCTGGTTTATTTATCGGCAGTACTTTTTACGCCGCTGGACTCGATCGCTGCGCAAAAAACTGCATCATTTCCCGGAACACGGCTCTACCGATGAGCTCTCAGCAGCGCGCACGCTCGATCAAATCAACGCGACGTTTATACCAAAGTTCACGCCGTTCCCTAAT
>CALGJN010000050.1:0-1631 GCA_937920185.1 uncultured Cellvibrionales bacterium
AAATTAGCCACCTAGCGGTGAACTCCGAGAGTCAAAGTTTGCGCACGGTACTCTGCGGAAAGGGCTATTTCACCCCGGCCAGCGGCGGCCAGCACTGCTTTGGCGCGACCTATAATCCAGAGTTAGACTGCAGCGACGTTCGCCAGCGCGACCATCGGGAAAACATCCGCCAGTTGATCGACACCGACGCGCAACTGGGCAAACTGTTCGCGGCTAGCGAGATCGACGAACTCGATGGCCGAGCCAATTTTCGCTGCACCACCAAGGATTATCTGCCGATCGTCGGCGGCGTCCCAGACGTCGAGCCCATGAGTCGGGATTTTGCTGCGTTGCGCCACGATGCCCGCAGCTCAATAAGCGCCGCCGGCAGTTACCTACCGAACCTCTATATTCACTGTGGCCTCGGTTCTCGCGGTCTCGGTTATGCGCCACTCGCCGCCGAGTTACTGGCCTGCGAAATCGCCAATGAACTACCTCCGCTGGAGAGAACATTGCGTCTAGCTATGCATCCGGCACGCTTTTTAATCCGCGATCTAAAACGCCGCCAGCGCTAATATGCCTGCGCCGAAAACCGCGCATTCAATCGGTATCCGATCGATTGGACAGCGTCACCGATTGACCGGACAGCGTCGCCGATTGACTGGACAGCGCCGTAAGAAGACCCTCGCGGTAGAGCCGAGCGCTGCCGGCAGCATCGCCCATATCGGCTTTGACCGCCGCCAATTCAGACAGCACGCGTGGGCTAGGTGACAGTCCATGGGCGCGCTGCAAATAATCTGTCGCCTTGACAAAGAAGCGCAAGCGCCGACAAATCTGGCCGAGGGCAATCAATAAATGCGCGTCCTTGGGGTGCGCCACCAGCCAGTTTTCTGCGCAGGCCAAATGCTTGTCGGTGGTCGGTTGCTGGATGCTACCGAATAACCCGACAAGCTCCGGTTGCCAGCCGGTCTTCAGCGTTTTGACCAGCAGCGCTTTGGCCTCCGCCCCAGCGCCAAGGCGATCGAGGCACGCGGCATAGGCTGCCACCAGTTGGTGGCGCTTTTTCAATCCCCGAGGGATGCGCTTCCAAAGTTCGTCCAACCGCTCGCGTCGAAGCTGCGAACTCGACGCAGCGTCCCCGCTAAGTGCGGAAAAATCGCTCAATTGTCCTCGATAAACGTGCAATTCAAGGGTCGCAAGTGACGCTTTGCAAACGCCTCTAGCCGCGCCTAGCGTTGGCAGTAACGCCGCCGCTAGGAGCCACTGGTTGCAGCGAATATGGGCATTGATCAACGCTGATAAACGCGCTGGATCAGTAGCATCAGAGCTCTTTATGGCGGCTACAAGCGCTTTGGCCTCGGTGAATTTTTGCTCCTCGATGAGGATCTCGGCGAGAATTAAATCAGCGTCTGCCGCGGCGTTCGGAAAGACCGTTTTATAGCGTTCCAACGACGCTCTGGCACCGTCAATATTGCCTGTCTGGGCCTGTGCTCTTGCGGCAAGCAACAATTGGATACTGGCCTCCGAGGAGACCTCCGAAGCGCTTTGTAATTGTTCTGCCGCCATATCCCAAAGGCCCAGAGCATATGCGCGCAAACCGACTTGAGAGCGCTGTTGCCGATCGCTGTGCCGGCGCTGACGCCACCAATTCG
>CALGJN010000051.1:0-17789 GCA_937920185.1 uncultured Cellvibrionales bacterium
TCCTTATCGTCGCCTTGAACCGCTTCTTCAACCGCTTTTATAGCGCTCTGGATAGCGGTTTTCTCATCGTCACTGGCCTTATCACCTGCCTCTTCGAGCGTTTTAGCGGCAGCGTGGGCAAGACCATCGGCGGCGTTGCGCGCCTGCACCAACTCTTCAAAGCGCTTATCTTCCTCGGCGTTGGCTTCTGCATCGCGCACCATCGCTTCGATCTCATCGTCTGATAAGCCCGACGACGCCTTGATAATGATCGACTGTTCTTTGCCGGTGGCCTTGTCTTTGGCGCCGACATTTAAGATCCCATTGGCATCGATATCAAAGGTCACTTCGATCTGTGGCATGCCGCGCGGAGCCGCAGGAATGTCCGCCAGATCAAATCGACCGAGCGACTTATTCTGCGCCGCCTGTTTGCGCTCACCCTGCACCACGTGAATGGTCACAGCGGTCTGATTGTCGTCGGCAGTCGAAAAGATTTGCGACTTTTTAGTCGGGATGGTGGTGTTCTTTTCAATCACTGGCGTCGCCACGCTGCCCATAGTCTCGATACCGAGGCTCAAAGGCGTCACATCCAGTAACAGTACGTCGGTAACATCGCCGGATAAAACCGCACCTTGCAACGCCGCACCCACGGCAACGGCCTCGTCGGGATTAACATCCTTGCGCGGTTCCTTACCGAAAAACGCGGTGACCTTTTCCTGAACCAGCGGCATACGTGTCTGTCCGCCGACAAGAATAATCTCGTCGATGTCAGACGCGGATTTGCCAGCATCCGTCAGAGCGATCTTAAGCGGCTCCAACGAGCGATCGACCAGTTGTTCGACCAAGGCCTCGAGTTTGCTGCGCGTCAGCTTTACTACCAAGTGCTTGGGCCCAGTCGCATCAGCCGTAATATAAGGCAGATTAACCTCAGTTTGCTGGCTAGATGAAAGCTCAATTTTGGCTTTTTCTGCGGCCTCTTTTAAGCGCTGCATCGCCAGCGGATCGCCGTGTAGATCAATGCTGCTGTCCTGCTTAAACTCAGACGACAAGTACTCGATAAGGCGCATGTCAAAGTCTTCGCCGCCGAGGAAGGTATCGCCATTGGTGGCCAACACCTCAAATTGTTTTTCGCCATCGACATCGGCAATTTCGATGATCGATATATCAAAGGTACCACCGCCAAGGTCGTAAACTGCGACCACGCGATCACCAGCCACCTTGTCAATACCGTAGGCCAGTGCCGCAGCAGTTGGCTCATTAATGATGCGCTTAACATCTAATCCGGCAATCCGACCAGCATCCTTGGTGGCCTGTCGCTGCGAATCATTGAAGTACGCCGGAACCGTAATCACCGCTTCACTCACCGACTCACCCAAATAATCTTCGGCAGTTTTCTTCATTTTCTTGAGCACTTCAGCTGAGATCTGCGGCGCCGCTTTGCTGTCGCCTTTGATCTCGACCCAGGCGTCGCCATTGTCAGCCTTGACAATTTTATACGGCACCATCTTGATGTCTTTTTGTACCACGTCGTCTTCAAAGCGACGTCCAATCAGTCGCTTGACGGCGTAAACCGTATTCACTGGGTTGGTTACCGCCTGACGTTTGGCGGATTGACCCACCAGTATCTCGCCGTCCTCGGCAAACGCAACCACCGATGGCGTAGTTCGCGCACCCTCGGCGTTTTCAATCACTTTTGGCTTATCGCCCTCCAGTACAGCAACGCAAGAGTTGGTCGTGCCTAGATCGATACCGATAATTTTTCCCATGCCTTAAATCTCCTCTGTTCGCTTAAAACTGTTCGCTAAAAATTAGTGTCTCGTCGTCCATCCTAGATTATATATGTGGGTACAAATTCTCTAAATTCAAGGTTTAAGGTGCTTTTGAAACGGTCACCATCGCCGGTCGCACCAACCGCCCATGGAGCGTGTAGCCCTTTTGAAACACATCGATAACGGTGTTCGCCTCGATATCTGCACTCGGCAGCATACTCACAGCCTGATGCAGATCGGCGTCGAACGGTTGCCCAGCAGGATCGACCTGTTCAACTTTGAAATTAGTCAGCGCATCAACAAAGCTTTTCAAGGTCAATTGGAGACCCTCGGCGACCGGTTTTTGCCCTTCATCGTCGCTATCGATAGTACTCAGAGCGCGCTCCAAATTGTCGACCACGGGAAGCAGCGCCGAGACGAATTTGTCGAGCGCAAATTTATGCGCATTTTCTACGTCGCGCTGGGTGCGGCGACGAACATTTTGCATTTCAGCCTGAACCCGCAACACCTGCTCGTTGGCGTCGGCCAACTCTCGCTGCAGTTTTTCACTATCAGATTCTGCCTCGTCAATCACCAACTCCGGTTCCAAAGGAGCCTCGGGGCCCTTATTTTCTGGCTCTTCATTGCCAGTTTCAGTTTCTTGCGACACGCCAACCTCCTCGGTTCTTAAAGTCTGATGATTATCTACGGTTACTTTATGTGGATATGGGGACGAACTAAATAGTTTCAAGCGATTGCCTAACAGCAGGCGTCGGTGTATAAGATCTTAAAACTGTGGATCATTGGCAAATTGCTCTTATCAATCGACATTAACAATTACACTCTGGTAGATCACTTAGAGATCGAATTCGCTCAGGGCACCACCG
This sequence comes from uncultured Cellvibrionales bacterium, assembly GCA_937920185.1. Lineage (GTDB taxonomy): Bacteria > Pseudomonadota > Gammaproteobacteria > Pseudomonadales > Porticoccaceae > TMED48. The sequence goes on from CALGJN010000051.1 coordinate 2,615, forward strand.
CAATCAGCGGCGAGACCGGCGCAGGCAAGTCGCTGGTGCTCGATGCGCTGGCGATGGCCCTGGGTGGGCGCGCAGATTCTGGAACCATACGGCATGGCCAAACACGTGCTGAAATCTGCGCGCACTTTGATCTTACTCAGGTTGGCGAGGCCCGCGATTGGCTGCTATCGCAAGATTTCGACGGCGACGGTGACTGCGTACTCCGCCGCCTGTACTCGGTCGAAGGTCGATCGCGCGGTTACATCAATGGCCAATCCTGCACCATGCAGCAACTGCAAACGCTCGGCGAAATGCTCATCGATATTCACAGTCAGCACGAGCACCAATCGCTGCTGCGCAAAGAGACCCACCGTCGCCTTCTCGATGAGTACGCTGGAGCGCAGACTCTGGCCGCCAAAGTGAGCAAGCAATTCGGCGAAGTGCGAGCATTACAGCAGACCATCGCAGCGTTGCAGGCCAGCTCTGCCGACACCTCTGCACGGATTGAACTGCTACAATTTCAAATCGAGGAATTGGCCCACCTAGACATACAAGCTGGTGAGTTTGAGCGGCTCGAAAGCGAGCAGCGCAGCCTTGCCAATGCCGAGCAAATCATCCGCGATAGCCGACAATTGTTAGCTCTGTGCGAACAGGATGAGCAAAGTAATATCCGCGATTCACTGAATCGCGGGCTGTCGATTTTAGCGGCTATGGCGCACCGACCGGAAGCCCTCGACAGCGTTGAAGAAATGCTCCGCAGCAGCCTTATTCAGGTCGAGGAAGCGGCGCGTGAGATAGAGGCCTCGCTGGACGGTTTCAACCTCGACCCAGAGCGCTTGACGCAAGTCAATGAAAGGCTTTCGGCGATGTTCCAACTGGCCCGAAAACATCGCGTAAAACCCTCAGAACTGCGCGCTAAAGCGACCGACCTAGCCGGCGAACTCGACGGCCTACAGGGGGGCGACAAGAACTTACAAGGACTGGGCGAAAAATTGCAGGAATGCTCGGAAGCGTACTTGACGGCGGCCAAAAAACTCGCCGCAAGCCGTTCAAAAGCGGCGAAAAAAATGGCCGTCGAAATCAATCGACAGCTGCACGCCCTGGCGATGCCGGGGGCTGATTTTACCGTGGCGCAAACCGCCTATGGCGAGGGTGAATGGCGTGCCAGTGGTCTTGACGAGATAGAATTTGTAATCTCTACCAATCCCGGCCAACCCCACAAAGCACTGCAAAAAATCGCCTCGGGCGGCGAACTCTCCAGAGTCAGCTTGGCGATTCAAGTGGTCGCCGCGCAGCATTCCAATATACCGACGCTGGTATTTGACGAGGTCGACGTCGGTATTGGCGGCGCCACCGCCGACGTGGTCGGACGCTTGCTGAAATCCCTCGGTGCGGCCGGTCAGGTCATTAGCGTAACCCACCAACCGCAAGTAGCAGCGCACGCTCATCACCATTATGTGGCAGAAAAAGTCATTGCATCGGGCAATACCGCCTCGCTGATGAGCGCCTTAGAACCGGCACAGCGCGCTGATGAACTGGCGCGTATGCTGGGCGGTGCCGAGATTACCGAACAGACGGTACTGCACGCTCAGGAGATGCTAGAACTCGCCAAAAAGTCGCTCTAACCGCTCTACACTAAACCGCACATAGGCTCGACGGTGGGCCGACCAGTTTTCTAGCGACAAAAAAAACCCGGCATCAGCGTGCCGGGTTTTTTCATTGGGCGCGTCAACCGCCCGGGGACACCGCTATTCGGCGTCGGGCGCTGGCTGCGACTCGGCAGCAGCGCCGCCCTCTTCTAACAGCGCTTCTTTGATCGATAATTTAACCCGGCCGCGATTATCGATTTCGATCACTTTAACCCGCACATCCTGCCCTTCGCTGAGGTGATCGGTGACCTTGTTAACGCGCTCTTGCGCTATCTGTGAGATATGCACCAAACCATCGGTACCCGGCATAAAGTTAACAAAGGCACCAAAATCAACGATGCGAACCACTTTTCCATCGTAGATGGTACCTGGCTCTGGGTCAGCAACTATGGCGCTGATGGCGTCGAGCGCCGCCTGCAAACCGTCGTTGTCATCAGCGTAAATCTTAACCGAACCATCATCGGTAATATCGATGGTCGAATTGGTTTCGTCGCACAGCGCTCGAATCGTCGCGCCACCCTTGCCGATGACGTCGCGGATCTTGTCCGAATCGATCTGCATCACACCCATGCGCGGCGCCGACTCGGCAACCTCATCACGACCCGTCGCCAACACTCGGTTCATCTCACCGAGTATGTGCAAGCGCGCTTGCATGGCTTGCTGCAGGGCAATTTCCATGATTTCTTCGGTAATGCCTTCGATTTTAATGTCCATTTGTAGCGCGGTGATGCCCTGCGCCGTACCGGCCACTTTAAAGTCCATATCGCCGAGGTGATCCTCGTCACCGAGAATGTCCGTCAATACCGCAAAACCTTCGTCTTCTTTAACCAGTCCCATGGCGATACCAGCAACCGGCGCCTTGAGTGGCACACCCGCATCCATCAACGCCAAACTAGAGCCACAGACCGAGGCCATTGAGCTTGAGCCATTGGATTCGGTAATTTCCGAAACAACCCGCATGGCGTAAGGGAATTCCTCTTGCGAAGGCAATACCGCAGCGATACCGCGACGCGCCAGGCGCCCGTGACCAACTTCTCGGCGACTAGTAAAACCGATGCGACCACATTCACCCACCGAGTATGGAGGGAAGTTGTAGTGCAACATGAAGGGGTCGTCACGGCGTCCTTCGAGGGCGTCAATCATCTGCGCGTCGCGGGTAGAACCCAGCGTTGCAGCGACGATCGCCTGAGTTTCACCACGGGTGAACAATGCAGAGCCATGAACCCGTGGCAGCATACCCACTTCGACATTAATACCTCTGACGGTATCGGTATTACGGCCATCTATCCGCGGTTCGCCACGAATGATACGCCCGCGAACAATCTTCTTTTCGAGCTTTTTGAACGCGTCCTTAACTTCGTCTCCAGTTACTTCACCATCGACCACCAAGGTGCTCATCGCGCGGTCTTTAATGCTACTAATACTGGCGACACGCTGCTGCTTATCAACGGTCTGGTAGGCAGCGTCTAAATCTGCACTAGCCAGAGCGTCGAGGGCCTTGGCCATGTCTTGATTGACCGCCTCTTCCTGCCAATCCCAGCGTGGCTTGCCAACCTCGGCAGCCAACTGCTCGATCACCGTGATGACTGCTTGCATCTCTTGATGAGCAAATAAGACGCCACCGAGCATGATGTCTTCAGACAGCTCACTGGCTTCGGATTCAACCATCAATACCGCGTCTTTGGTGCCCGCTACAATCATGTCCAAATCGGACGTTTCGAGATCGCTGTAGGTTGGATTCAGCAGGTAGCCCTGATCGCCTGTGTAGCCAATGCGAGCGCCGCCGATCGGACCATTAAAGGGTATACCAGAAATCGACAACGCCGCCGAAGTACCGATCATCGCGGCAATATCTGGATCGATGTTCTTCTCCGCCGAAATCACCGTACAAACCACCTGAACTTCGTTTTTAAAGCCGTTGGGGAACAGTGGGCGAATCGGACGGTCGATCAATCGCGAGGTCAGTGTTTCCTTTTCGCTGGGTCGGCCTTCACGCTTGAAAAAGCCACCGGGAATCTTGCCTGCAGCGTAAGCTTTCTCTTGGTAGTGCACACCAAGCGGGAAAAAATCCATTCCCGGCTTGGCCTCTCTAGCACCGACCACAGTACATAGAACAGTGGTATTGTCGATAGAGCAGAGCACCGCACCGGTAGCTTGACGAGCTACTCGACCGGTCTCTAGGGTGACAGTGTGACTGCCGTACTGAAATTTCTTCACTATAGGATTCATGTTGTTGCCTTTGTAAGTCTAAGTTAAAACGCCTTTTGACCTACGCCGTGCCGTGCTGCTCGGGTTACTGATATCTACTACACCAATAGATATCAGTAACTCGATCAGAATGGGCCCGACCCAGGTCGTCTAAGGCATGGATATGGTGCTGCCTAAGGTCTGGTGCCACTGGCGCCAGACCCATCTGCACCTATCGCCGCAAACCAAGCGTCTTGATAAGCTGCGCATATCGGCTGGAGTCTTTACCCTTGAGGTAATCCAGCAACTTTCGTCGTTGATTCACCATACGAATCAACCCGCGACGTGAGTGATGGTCTTTCTTGTGATCGCCAAAGTGACCTTGTAATTTATTGATGTTGGCGGTCAGCAGTGCAACTTGGACCTCGGGAGATCCGGTGTCGTTTTCTGCCGTGCCGTGCTCTTTGACAATGATCGCTTTTTCTTCTGCATTTAATGCCATAACGCTTTCTCCAGTACGCGGTTAAAGTGATTCAGGCACACCCGTGCATACTTACAGGGGGCCTAGTTGGTGATCTATCAAGATCTTTAAATCGTCGCCCAAGTTAACCAAAGCGACGTTACATCGGCAGCAGCGGTTAGGCCACTACCAGTCTGGAGGGGGCAAGATAGCCGTCACCGGTCAACTTTGCCACGCCCAAAAATGTTTCGTCATCACGAAAGACGCGCACTATATCCGCTTCTAGGTCAGGGATAAAGCCCTCTGGCGATAATACTGCCTGCCCCCGCAGCAGAAGACTCGCTGCTCGGTCGTCTAACACCGCGGCCGGGCGATCGGCGATCGCCGCATCAACCGGCAACAAAAACCGATCCAGCGACGTGGGCCCGCCTTCGTCATAGTAGGTTTGTAACGCCTCAAGCGACGTCGACTGGCTTTCGTTAAAGGCTCCCGCCGAGCTGCGATGCAAACGGCTGACATGGGCGCCACAACCCAGCACAGCGCCCAAATCTTCGGCCAGACTGCGCACGTAGGTACCCTTGCTACAATGTACATAGACCTCAAGCAGTGCCACCTGACCCGCGGTAAAGCGCTCTATTCGATAATCAAAAATCTCTACCGGGCGCGCACTTCGTTCTATCTCGATGCCCTGACGGGCCAGTTTATACAGCGGCTGACCCTGATGTTTAAGCGCCGAATACATCGACGGGACCTGCTCTATAAGGCCCTTAAACGTGTCGATTGCAGCGCTGATAAGGTCGATCGTCAAAGCGCTGGCATCGGCGCTGCCGGTGACCTGCCCGTCGCAATCGCCGGTATCGGTCTCGACGCCAAGGGTAAACGTACTGCGGTAGCTCTTATCTGACTCCAGTAAGTAACGACTAAACTTGGTCGCCTCGCCCAAACAGATCGGTAAAACGCCGGTGGCGAGCGGATCTAGACTGCCGGTGTGACCGGCTTTGTTGGCATCGAACAAGCGCCGCACGCGCTGTAGCGCATGGTTTGAGGTTATTCCGGTGGGTTTGTCGAGTAAAAACGTGCCGCTCAGATCTCGGCCGCGCGTACGCCGTCTCCCCAACCTTAAACGTCCTGCTCTGCTGAGGGCGACGCATCGCTAGACATCGCCCGATCGATTAGAGCAGACATGCGCTGGCCTTTGACCCCAGTGTCATCGTAGATAAAGCTGATTTTAGGTGTGGTACGCAGTTTAATGCGGGTTGCCAAAAGACTGCGCAAATAGCCAGACGCGCCGTCCAGTGCGGACATCGCTGCCTGTATTTGATCGTCGCTGCGGTCGCCGACGAAACTCACATAGGCCTTGCAGTAGGCCAGATCGCGACTGACCTCGATGTCGGTAATGCTGACCATGCCGACTCTTGGGTCGCGTACAGACTCGCGAATCATGATCGCCAACTCACGCTGAATGGCGTCGGCAACCCGTTCGGCTCGGGTAAATTCTCTAGGCATGCTGCATCTCCCTCACAGTGATTAGAGCGAGCGCTGAACCTGGGTAATCTCGTAGACTTCGATCAGGTCGCCGCTGCGAACATCATTGTAATCCTTAACGCCAATGCCGCACTCCATGCCGTTGCGAACATCCTGGGCGTCATCCTTAAAGCGTCGTAAGGATTCCAACTCACCCTGATAAATCACCACGTCATCGCGCAGCACACGGATCGGTTTGTTGCGATAAACCGTTCCCTCGGTCACCATGCATCCGGCAATAGCGCCAAATTTGGGTGATCTGAAGACATCGCGCACTTCGGCAATACCAACAATCGTCTCGCGGGACTCGGGGGCCAGCATGCCGGAGAGTGATAATTTCACCTCGTCCAGCAAGTTGTAAATTACGCTGTAGTAACGAACCTCAATTTCTTCTCTTTCGGCAAGCGTTCGGGCGCCGCCACCGGCACGAACGTTGAAGCCGAGAACGATGGCCCCGGTGGTCAACGCCAAGTTAATATCCGACTCGGTGATACCGCCGACACCCGATGCAACAATTTCGACACCGACTTCATCGGTAGTAAAGTCGTTGAGGGCACTGACAATCGCCTCGAGCGAACCGCGCACATCGGTTTTTACCACCAGTGGCAAGGTGCGCATTGCCTGCTCGCCCATGTTGGTAAACATGTTTTCCAGTTTAGCTGCCTGTTGACGCGACATCCTCTCGGAACGGGCTTTGTCGTGTCGTGCACCGGCAATCTCTTTAGCCTTGCGTTCGTCCGCCACCACAAAAAATTCATCGCCAGCATTCGGCGCCTCGTCGAGACCGAGAATTTCCAGCGGAATCGACGGCCCCGCCTCGGTGATCGGCTGTTTTGCCTGATTGGTCATCGCGCGGATCTTGCCAACACTCTCGCCGGCCAACATAAAGTCGCCTTTGCATAGTGTGCCCTGCTGCACTAACGCGGTCGCAACTACACCGCGACCCTTGTCGATGCGTGATTCGACGATTACGCCACGCGCGGGGCCGTCGACCACTGCGGTCAATTCGAGCAACTCAGATTGCAGCAAAATCGCATCCAAAAGGTCGTCAATACCTTCGCCGGTTTGCGCAGACACCTTGATAAACTGCGTATCGCCGCCCCATTCCTCGGGAATCACATTTTTGGCACCCAACTCGCTGGTGACGCGCTCGGGATCGGCGCTCTCTTTGTCAATTTTATTGATCGCCACCACCATCGGTACACCCGCTGCTCGCGCGTGTTGGATCGCCTCTTCAGTCTGCGGCATAACGCCGTCGTCTGCGGCAACCACCAAGATTACCACGTCAGTACTTTGAGCTCCGCGGGCGCGCATAGCGGTAAAGGCGGCGTGTCCCGGGGTATCCAAAAAGGTGACGGTGCCCTTGGGCGTGTCTACATGGTAGGCGCCAATGTGTTGCGTGATTCCTCCGGCTTCAGCCGAGGCCACACGGGATTCGCGGATATAATCGAGCAGTGATGTCTTGCCGTGATCGACATGGCCCATCACGGTGACAACCGGCGCTCGCGGCAATTCGGTGGCGTCACCAAATTGCGCCGAAAACTCCTCCGCCAACTGTGTTTCAACGCTATCGTCAACGGCAGCCACGGCGGTATGGCCAAGTTCCTCGACCACCAAGAAAGCAGTCTCCTGATCGATATGCTCATTTACCGATGTCATAACGCCAAGCTTCATCAACGCCCTAACTACCTGATTCGCCTTAACCGACAAGCTAACCGCCAAATCCGCCACTTGAATCGTTTCAGGCACCGCCACTTCGATGATCTTTTTCGCCGTCGGTCGTTTGAAGGTGTGCTTGTTATCCACTTTCAACGGCGCGCCCAGCGCTGACTTTAAACGCGATTTCTTGCGTCCGTCATCACCGACGTCGTCGAGCACCAAGCGCCCTTTTTTCTTGCCGCCCTTGCCAACTGGCTTTTTAGCCCGCTTGATTGGGTCTTCGTCACCGCTCGGCTTATTGGTGCGACGACCTTTGTCCTGAACCGGATCAATGGTCGGTGCCGGCGGTGCTGCCACAACCTTGGCAACACGCGATGGCTTCTTGCTATCATCTTCAACGGTAGAGGCAACTTCGGCGCTCGCTAGCGCTTCAGCCTCTATTTTAGCCTGCTGCTCGCGCTCGGCGCTAAGCTTGGCTTCTTCGTCGACGCGCCGACGATTCTCTATCGCGGCAACGCGCTTGGTTTCAATTTCGTCTGTCGCCATCGACGCCGATGATGGCGCAACGTCGGCCACCGCCTGAGGAGCCGCCTCTGAAGGTTCGACAACGTCTTCGTCGCTGCGCTTAACGTAGGTGCGCTTTTTTCGCACCTCGATGTTGACGGTCTTGCGGTTGGCAGATTTTAGCGTGCTGACGGTCTTGCGCCGAAGCGTAATCTTACTCGGCTCGCGCGCACTGGCACCATGCAAGCCCTTTAGATAGCCGAGCAATACCTGCTTTTCGCCATCGGATACCTGCGCATCGGCGCTGGTGTGCGATAGCCCCGCCTCTTTCATTTGCGCAAGCAAACGCTCGACGGACGCGCCAACGGTTTTTGCCAGTTCACTAACGGTTACTTCAGCCATCGGTCATCCTCTATTGCTGCCCGATTAATTATTCACCCTGCTCTTCGAACCAGGGTGCACGAGCAGTCATGATCAATGCGGCTGCCCTCTCTTCATCCATATCGTCAATGTCCATGATGTCATCGATTGCCTGCTCGGCAAGATCTTCCATGGTAACGATATTCTTGGCCGCCAATTGGTAGGCCAGTGTTTGATCCATCCCCTGCATACCGAGAAGGTCTTCGGCCGGTTCAGTACTGGTCAGCTGTTCTTCGCTGACCAGTGCCATAGTCAACAGCGCATCCTTGGCGCGAGCGCGCAGTTCTTCGGCGATATCTTCGTCAAACCCTTCGATAGCGCTCATTTCTTCGAGCGGCACATAGGCCACTTCTTCAATACTCGTGAAACCTTCTTCGACCAACACAACCGCCACATCTTCATCGACATCCAACCCTTGCATTAGGCTCTCTACGATCCCCGACGCCTCTTGCTGATGTTTCTCTTCGGCATCCTCGAGCGTCATCACGTTAATCGTCCAACCGGTCAACTCGGAGGCCAAGCGAACGTTCTGTCCGCCTTTACCAATCGCCTGAGCGAGGTTGTCGGCATCCACCGCAACATCCATCGAGTGCGAGTCCTCGTCGACCACAATCGAGCCGACTTCAGCCGGCGCCATGGCGTTAATCACCAACTGCGCAGGATTGTCATCCCACAACACAATATCGACGCGCTCGTCATCCAGATCATTGGAGACCGCTTGCACGCGTGCACCACGCATACCGACACAGGCGCCCACCGGATCAATCCGCGCGTCTTTGCTCTTGACGGCGATCTTGGCGCGCTGGCCTGGGTCTCTAGCCGCACCCTTAATCTCAATGATGCCCTCGGCGATCTCTGGAACTTCGATACGGAACAGCTGAATCAGCATGTCGGGCGAAATTCTCGACACCAACAACTGCGGCCCGCGAGTATCGTCGCGAATGCCCATAAGGATGGTACGGGTGCGATCGTTGATTCTAAATATTTCACGTCCGACCAATTCTTCTCGAGGCAGAAGCCCTTCAGCATTATCGCCAAAGTCGACCACAATATGGTCGCGAGTCACTTTTTTGACGGTGCCGTTGAGCAATTCACCAACGCGATCTTTAAACCGATTGACGATCAATTCCCGCTCGGCATCTTTAACTCGCTGCACGATGACTTGCTTGGCCGCCTGCGCCGCGATACGCCCAAACGCTATGTTGTCGACGTGTTCTTCAAAGGTGTCACCAACCGCTAGACTGGGATCTTTTTCATGGGCTTCTTCGGTGGTAAATTGCGTACCCAACTCCGCCAGCACATCGTCGCCAACCACGTCCCACCAACGAAAGGATTCATAATCACCGGTTATACGGTCGATCACTACCCGAATATTGGCACCTTCGTCAAAGCGTTTTTTGGTTGCCATCGCTAACGCTTGTTCGATCGCTTCAAAAATAATTTCTTGGTCTACGCCCTTTTCATTGGAGACCGCTTCAGCAACCATCAAAATTTCTTTGCTCATTAATACAACCTCAGAGGTATTAAAATGTAGGCACCAAATTTGCTTTTTCTATGCCTTCAACCGGAAACAGATATTCGTTATCTGCCACCAACATAATAATTTCGTCGCCATCTATTGCCTGCAAACGACCTTTAAAATTCTTTCTATTTTCATACGGAAAGCGCAGTTTAACTGCGATTTCTTCGCCGATGTAACGCTCGTAATGGGCCAGGTTGTAAAGCGGCCTGTCCATTCCCGGCGACGACACCTCAAGGGTATACTCACCCCTGATGAGGTCCTCGACATCGAGCAGACTAGCTGCCTGCCGACTGACGCGCTCACAATCTTCGATCCCCACCCCATCCGGTTCACGGTCGATATAGACGCGCAGCAGCTTGCGCTTGGTTCCCGAGTGCAACTCGACACCCCAAAGCTCACACCCCAGCGATGCTACCACCGGTTGGAGTAATTCTAGTATCGCACGATCACCCACTGACACAGGGTCCTCCTCGACACACTGCCAACAAAAAATGGGCCATTGGCCCATTTGTTTTACTACAAGCAAAAAACGCCTTGTGACGCTTGTTGCACGGCTCTCAGGCCGACACTTGTGAAACGCCCCAATCGACACAAAAAAGGGGCCAACCTTCTAGTAATTGGTAGCGGGAGCTGGATTTGAACCAACGACCTTCGGGTTATGAGCCCGACGAGCTACCAGACTGCTCCATCCCGCAACAAATGACGACCTCTACCAAGCATCGCTCCCCTAGAAGGGACGCGCATTATAGGAAGAGCGCGACTCAAGGTCAACAAACCATTGCGGTAGTCGAAACATTTAAACCATCAGCAAAGCAAGCGTCGAGAATTACCCGCCAGCGCGCGATTTAACCAGCAGATCGTAAGCGGTTTGAATTTCCTGGGTTCGCTCGGTCGCTATCTTAACCATGTCATCGGGCATCCCCTGACCAATCAGTTTGTCCGGATGATTCTGGCTAATCAATTTTCGATAAGCCTTTTTTAACGCCGCATCCGAGACCTGCTCGCCAACACCAAGCGCAACATAGGCGGCCGCGATGCGGTCGACGCCGGATGCAGGATCGCTACCAAACTGCGTTTGCGCGCCAATCATGGCGATCAGTTGATCGAACAGCGCTTGGGGAAAGCCAAGGCGCTCGGCGATGCGGCGTAAAATGCGCTCTTCCGCAGCGTGGAATTCGCCGTCCACCAACGCCAGTGAAATTAGATAACTGATCAATTGGCGCTTGAGATTTTGCTGCCTGCCGCAGATGTCAACAAACCGTTCAAGACATTGATCGAGAGAAAAATCCGCAGCCGCACCGTCTTGAAACAGGGCAATCGCCTCACGACGACGCTCGTTAACCAGACCCATTCGAGTCATCATATCTTCGGCATGGGCAATTTCAGCCGGCGAGATATGACCATCCGACTTGGCCAGATGCCCCACCAACGAAAACAACGTGGTAAAAAATGTTTCTTTAATCCGCTGACGCTCGGCCGACGATAGGGGATTTATAAAACCACCCAAACCGCGACCAAATTGATGCGCGACAAACACCGCGATAAGAGCCCCCGGAAGGCCAAAAATCTGCCAACCAATCAGCCCCGCAATAATTTTCGCCAGCATAGGTTCTCCGCAATAGAATAAGTTAAAACTTCGGTGGCGATTTGATCGGCCGACCGATTGTTAAACACAATCGGTCGGCATACCACAGACGCGTGGCGCACATGGTAATGCAAAACATCCTCAGCAGGGACAATAATCAACGTAAACACCAGCCCTGCGAGCGAGCGAGCGACAAAAGTAATCCGCGAGAGATCCGAATCGATGCCTGGCTCGCCCGGTTTAAATAGACCAATAGAGGTAGCGGTGCGATAGCCGCGGATTGGTTGGCACCCAAGGCGTCGCAATGGGTAAACATGTACTAATGCGTAAAAGATCATGAGGCCATCTCAAATTGACCCTTATTGTCATCAACTAGCGGCACTCTTGACGTATGTAAGCTGACAGCATAACGTCCAGGCAATGCGCTTGATAAAAATCATGCCCTTATGTGAAGCGAGAGTTGAACCGAGAGTTAAACTGAGAGCTAAACTGAGAGTTGAACTAAAAGTTCCACCAAGGTGTAAACTAAACGCAGAATGGAGCAACAGACGCGCGGCCAGACAAGGCCGACCCAGCGCGTCATCATTGGGGGTAAAGTGAGAATGATCATCATCGCCAAAGCAACTCTAGTCGCGCTCCTCGCCTGGCTGGTTGTAGGTATCGCCAGCACAAATGCAACCGACGACATGGCAACCGACGCCGTAGCCAAAGAACCACAGGCAACCCAACACCTGGACAAGATTGTTCTTGGTGCAGGCTGTTTTTGGGGCGTTGAAAAAGCCTATTCGAAGTTGCCGGGCGTCGTCGACGCGGTCTCGGGTTATGCCGACGGGCGTGGCGTAGACCCGACCTATCGAGCGATCACTGCCAAGGCCAACCGTATCAACCCAGACAATCATGCAGAGGTTGTCGAGGTTACCTACAACAGTAACCAAATCTCGTTGACCGCGGTGTTACAGTATTATTTTGAGCACCACGACCCAACCCAGAAAAATCGCCAGGGCAACGACATTGGCAGCCAGTATCGGTCGATTATTTTAACCACTGACGACGCCCAAACAGCCACCGTGATGAGGGTACTCAACGACTATCAAGTCTTGCTAAAAGCAGCCGATTACGGCGCTATAGCCACGCAAATCAAACCTCTTGAGCGCTTCTACCCCGCCGAAGACTACCATCAGGATTACCTGGCTAAAAATCCCAATGGTTACTGCCCAGACCATTCGACCGGCGTGCGCTTTGCGGCCAACGCGGTACCCGCCACTGATAATACAGCACTCGCCAGCGGCCTACAGATACTGGTGATAGAAGCCCAGGGATACTGCCCTTACTGCGACAAATTTAAAGCCGACGTGATCGATGACTACGCCGGATCAATTCCAATTACCACGCGAACGGCTGGACAATTGAACGGCTTGACCATCGATACGCCCACTTGGGCGACACCAACCATAGTATTCTTGCGCGACGGCAAAGAGGCGTTTGGCTTTCAGGGCTACCTGTCGGCCAAAGACTTTTATCGCGCCCTCGGGATTTTTAAACTTGGCGATAGTGAGGCCTTTAATGTTGCTTTTGAGGAGGGAACCGATGCCCGTTACTGCCGCGAATATGAGATTTTTAAAAACACGCCAGACGGCGTATTTGTCGACAAACTTAGCGGTATACCGCTGTTTGACACCCGTGATCGATTTAACTCAAAAAGCGGTTGGCTGTCATTTACCAAGCCAATAGATGGTGCCGTTTATGACAAACTCGACAATCGCTATGGTATGCGGCGCACAGAAATTAGATCGGCGAGTTCAGACATTCATCTCGGCCACGTTTTCGACGATGGCCCCAACGGCATGCCACGCTATTGCATCAATGCCACGGTACTCGAGTTTTTACCGCGAGATGGTTGAATTGCCCCAATAGCTAATCTTTGCACATACGCGGTCGCGCCAAGACGTTTTAACCGATCACACCGAATCAAGACCGGCAAAAGTCTCGCCACTTACTGGCATCAGCGCGATACCACCAGCGTTGCATCACTGGGCAATCGCGGCTCGCGAATAATCCGTGTGGGACCAAAATTTGCTCGGCAATAGCGCCGAATATTGAACAGATTGCTGTGGTACAACATCCCTTCGCTGATGTACGAGTTATCAGACGCCAGTAAATTAAACACCATGCCGCGATTCGAGTAGCGCCAGCAGGACGAAAGGCAGCTGAGAATGTAGCTTTCCCAATGGGCCACATCGCGGGTCACTGCCATGTTGTAGGTGCCGGACATCACCGAAAAATCGACCGTTTCAGTCGGACAATCGCCGAGTTTGAACTGCGTCACAGGAATGCCATGGGTACCCCTGCAGGCGTTGATCAGCGCAGGATTGATGTCGTAACCGGCATAGTGATAGCGCACATGATCCGAATCGCCGCTGTTGCGCAGGTAATCGGCAAGCGCCCCATAACCACAGCCAACATCGGCTATGCTCACGCTCCCTTGGGGAATAATCGCCGCCACCTGATCGAGAATAACTTTGAAACGACTGCACTGACGCTGTTCATCAGACCAGTAAATGCCCGACGGTTGTCGGCCATATTTATTGAATCGCTTGGTATAAACCCCTGTAATTAGCTTGCGAAATCGCAACGCCCTGAGCATCTTTCGCATACAACAACAGCGGCCTTTAATTATTCAATAGCAAATAACTTAACCAAGTTACACGCCTCTGTCAAATTCTTGCGTCGGCCAACCCGTCCGACACGATCAAGCGACATTAATCGATGGAAAGGCTATCGAGTGCCGCTTGAAGCGCCACATCAAAGGCGTTGATGTCGCCTTGGCAACGCTCTAAATCGGGACGATTGAGCAGCGTCTTATAATGCTCTGCGCCAGCCAGTACAACGCAGGGCAACTGGCCCGAGGTGTGGCTGGACAGTGCGGTTGGCTGGTGATCGGCGTGCAACCATTCAACCCGCGCCAAGTTGCCCTCAGCATTGCGCCATGCCGCCTTGCCGAGTGGGTTCCAACCGTGACTGATGTCGCAAAGTTCACAGCCGCGCTGGCCGACTAATTTACCCGCAATATAGGCGATCTCGGCTCCTAGGGTACCGCGAACATCGTAGATCGCATAAATTTTATCGCTGCCCGGCATAACGGTCGTCATAGCCAAACCTGCTGGCTTCTCCGCAAGCGGCAGGCATCAAACCGCACGACCCGACAGAATTGACCGCAGTAATCGATCACTATACAAACTCGTCCGATTTATACGCCATCACCCCCAGCGCATCTTTTTGATCCTGCATCAAAATTTCCATCCGGTTGAGTGTTTTTACGGCATTCGTCACCTTTGACACCAGCACCACCAAAAGAATGGCATGAATAACAAAAAAAACACTCGCAATTAAAAGCACCATGGCGCTAATACCTCTCTATTCAGTTGATCGAGATGAGAGTTTAGGGTGTCGCGAGCGGCAACGGCAATAGTCCCGAGAAAAATAATTGTTTTTAACGCTAGTTATTTAAACTAGTCACCTAGACTGAGGCCAAATCATCTACTCACAAAACACCGCGGTGATTAAAAAGCGCTCGCAGCGAAAATGGTATTGGGGTAGTTAACCCATCGCCTGACAATTATTTTTTGTACGCCATTTTCAGTAGGTTTTGAATGGACGCCTCAAAGATCAACGAACGTGACTCCGCT
>CALGJN010000052.1:0-3918 GCA_937920185.1 uncultured Cellvibrionales bacterium
AGTCCCATCTGACAAAAGGGTGGGTACCCCCGGGGTCGGGTTGGCTTATCCGAGAGTTGGGGTTTTGTTGACAGCAATTGTAGCTTATATTTCTATTAACACCTTAATAGTGGGTAGGTTAATGGGTAAATTTCACTGGCATAAAAAAGCCCCTGCATAAACAGAGGCTTATCTATATA
Organism: uncultured Cellvibrionales bacterium; assembly: GCA_937920185.1. Taxonomy (GTDB): domain Bacteria; phylum Pseudomonadota; class Gammaproteobacteria; order Pseudomonadales; family Porticoccaceae; genus TMED48. Next base: position 180 of record CALGJN010000052.1, read on the forward strand.
TTTTGGCGGTGGGATAGGGATTCGAACCCTAGATAGGCTATTAACCTATGCCGGTTTTCAAGACCGGTGCATTCAACCGCTCTGCCATCCCACCGTGGTTGTGGCGCTGATTATACAGCGCCGTAATGTAAGGACAAGCAACAATTATGCGTTTTTATCAGAACCACCGTCTGTATTCGTTGCGGCCGCAGTCGGCGCCGCTTCTGCCGGCTTTCTACGCTTGCGTGGATCGTTTGACGCGCGCGCTACCGGCGCCTGTTCGGTCGCTGCCACAGGCGCTGCGGGTGCAGGTTTGCTGGGTGTATCAGTGCTTGGCCGTTGGGTGCTAATTTCAACCTGAGTCACCGGCTTGGGCCGCTTACGCGGGTCGTTGCTGGCTCTGGGCTCTGGTTTGGCATCCGCTTTGGGCGCGTCGCCGGTTTGGCTGTCACTCGCTACCGCGCTCTCAGGCGCCGCGGCGGGGTTGGCTTTTTTAGCCGGTTTAGGCGTCGCTGTCGGGCTGATCTGCCCTGCGTTACTGGCTGGCTTGGGCGCGCTGCCGCCACTTGCTACAGGGGCACTTTTACTGCCGTCTTGGCTTGCGCTAACGCTTGGCGCTGGGCTGTTGGCACCGTCTTGAGCTGGGCTGTTGGCACCATCTTGAGCTGGGCTGTTGGCACCATCTTGAGCTGGGCTGTTGGCACTTTCTGGCGCTGGGCTGTTGGCACTTTCTTGAACTGGGCTGTTGGCACTTGCTGCCTCCGAGCTCGGCTTGCGGGTACGACGGCGCGCGGGCTTCGGTGTTCCCTGGTCTGCCTCGCTGGCAGCGGCCTTTTCACCAGACTCTGCCGGCTGGGCGCTGTCTGCTGCGTCACTGCTCGAGGCAACCTTGCGAGTACGTCGCGGGCTGGGCTTTTTGGTCTCGGCGGCCTTGTCATTGGCGGCAGCGTCGACGCTGTGCTGATCGTTGGCGGCCACTGCGACGTCATTCGCCGTTGCGCTTTCGGCCTGGGCCGGTTCTTTGCTGACTAAACTTAAGTCGGGTGCAGGTGTGGTATGCGACTCGAGCGCGACCGCTTGATCATCGCTGGCCACTGGTGCAGCTTTACGCTGGCGACGACGGCGCGGTGGTCTGCGTTTATCATCGGGTCGGCGATTGAGTTGCTCAGCGGTCTTAGGCTCTGTGCTGGTGGCCGCGCCATTATTGGTGGTGGTGCTGGTCTCGGTGCTGGCGTTCGCGTCGATGCTGGGTTTGGCCACAGCGTCTTTGTCGGGCGCGTTGCGGCGGCGATTGTTGTTCGACGGCTTTCTGGTACCGCTGCTGCGGCTTTCTTGCTTGTCTTTACCGTCTTTATTGTCGTTACCATTGTTACCAGCTTTAGGATCTTTACCCTCTACCGTTTCTCGGTTGTCGTTGCTGTCGTTACGGCGATTGCGCTGCCGCCCACGATTTTGTCCATCGCGGCCACGATTGTTCGAGTTACGTCCACCGCGACTGCGCCGCGGCTTGGGCGCTTCTTCGACAACTTCTGGCTCTTCTTTTTTGAACAGACCACCAAATAATCGACTCAGCAGGCCCGGCTTTTTGTCTTCGACGGGTGCCGGTTTTACTTCAGCTTCAATTGGACCGGGCGCGCGGGTTGGCGGCACAATCGTTTTGACCGCCGGCTCCGGCATGTCCTGCGGGCCCTTGTTTTCCTCGCGGGTTAATTCTGTTTTGTCGCTGACGAGCTTGTCGGCCAGCTTGTAGCTAAAGTCCGATGTGTCCTCGTCTTGATGGCGCAGCCGCACCACTTCAAATTGCGGCGTTTCCATCTCGACGTTCGGCAACACAACTAATTGAATGCCGTTGCGCGTTTCGATATCGGATATTTCCCGACGCTTTTCGTTGAGCAAGAAAGTCGCCACTGAAATTGGCACTATGGCGCGAATTTCACGGCTGTACTCTTTTTGCGCTTCTTCCTCTACTAATCGCAGGATCGACAGCGCCAGCGATCGAGTACCACGAATCGTTCCCTGGCCGTTACAGCGGGGGCAAACCTTGGACATGGTCTCTTCTAGGGATGGACGTAGACGCTGCCGGGACATCTCGAGAAGTCCAAAGCGCGAGATTCGCCCAACTTGAACGCGCGCACGATCGACCACCAGCGCATCGCGCATTTTGTTCTCGACTTCTTTTTGATGCCGGCTGTTGAGCATGTCGATAAAGTCAATCACGATAAGACCGCCAACATCGCGCAAGCGCAATTGCCGGGCAATCTCTTCGGCGGCTTCTTTGTTGGTGTTAAACGCGGTTTCTTCGATATCACCGCCCTTGGTAGCACGCGCCGAATTAATATCGATCGAGACCATCGCCTCGGTAATGTCGATAACGATCGAGCCTCCGGAGGGTAGGCTGACCTCGCGACAAAACGCCGTATCAATTTGGTTTTCGATCTGGTAGCGGTTAAACAGCGGTATTTCGTCTTGGTAGAACTTTACCTTGCTGGTGAAGTCGGGCATCACCGTGGTGATAAATGCCGCTGCCAAGGCATGCGCCTCGGCGCTGTCGATCACCAGTTCGCCAACGTCTTGACGCAGATAATCGCGAATGGCGCGAACAATCACGTTGCTCTCTTGAAACAAAAAGTGCGGTGCGCTTTTTTGTCCGGCCTCGTCACTGATGGTGTTCCAAAGTTGCAGTAGGTAATCGAGGTCCCATTGAAGTTCTTCGGTGGCTCTACCAATGCCTGCGGTACGCACGATAGCGCCCATGCTTTCGGGTATTTCCAGACCGCGCATGGCCTCGCGCAACTCTGATCGCTCATCGCCCTCGATGCGCCGTGAAATGCCTCCGGCGCGAGGGTTGTTGGGCATCAACACCAGGTAGCGCCCAGCCAAGCTAATAAAGGTCGTCAGCGCAGCTCCCTTGGACCCACGCTCTTCTTTCTCAACCTGAACCATCACCTCTTGACCCTCGCGGATGGCATCTTGAATGCGCACCCGTCCGCCTTCGGAGGATTTGTTCTTTTTAAAGTATTCTTTAGAGATTTCTTTCAGCGGTAAAAAGCCGTGGCGCTCAGCGCCAAAGTCGACAAATGCTGCTTCTAAGCTGGGTTCAACTCGGGTGATTTTACCCTTGTAGATGTTTGATTTTTTTTGTTCTCTGGTACGGTTTTCGATGTCTAGATCGTACAGCCTTTGACCATCTACCATGGCCACGCGCACCTCTTCAGTGTGCGACGCGTTAATTAACATTCTTTTCATAATTCACCTTTGCTCCATGTGATGACTGGCTATGAGCATAGGTAGGAAGGGACAATTTACAGCCGCTTGAAACCCACTGTTAGAGCACAGATGGCCCTAGTGGTGGTGTATCAACATTACTTTCTGAGCGCACAGCCACGCTGTGGGCGCGCCCAAAATCTTACTATTACGGTTGTTTGGTGTATACGTCGCGCTTACCGCCATCTATCGGCGTTTGTCGCTGATTTTTTAATATCAGCCGAACTGTCAAGCCAGCGACTCTGAGCCACCAAAAATGTCTTTACCTAAACTATATCTGCTGATTCCAGTCAGCTAGTTTGGAGAGCCAGCTATAATTGTGCCAACTCTCTTGTGTTTTTGCCCATGGTATAAATGGTATAAACAGGGCGTCGGCTCTACTGAATGCGCCATCCTGTGACGCGGTATCAGGAACTCGGCGCCAATGGTAACAAAAACTCAGCATGGCGGCAATTTAAACGCGGCTTTTATTGAGCGGCGGTGTTGTCCGGCGTTA
>CALGJN010000053.1:0-7992 GCA_937920185.1 uncultured Cellvibrionales bacterium
CCATCCGCCTGACGGCACCAGCGCGCGTAATTGAACGCCTCGGCCATGCAATAATCTTGAGTGAGACCGCCGGCGCCATGAATTTGCATACAGCGGTCGACGATGGTTTGTACCATGATCGGCACGCTGGTTTTGGTTGCTGCAATCATGTCGACTGAGGCTGGAACGCCTTTTTGATCAATCTTTGCACTGGTTTTTAAGACCAGTAAACGGGCCATTTCAATTTCGCAAAAGCTCTTTGCTATCTCCTCGCGAATGGATTGATGCTTGCTCAGTTTGCGGCCGAAGGTGGTTCTAGAATCAGCGCGCTGACAGGCCAGTTCAAGTGATCGCTGAGCCGCGCCGATCAATCGCATGCAGTGGTGCATGCGGCCCGGCCCGAGACGACCTTGAGCAATCTCAAATCCTCGCCCCTCACCGAGAAGTACATTTGACAGCGGCACGCGCACATCATCGAAAATAATTTCCGCATGGCCGAGCGGTGCATCGTCGTAACCGAGCGTTGTCAGCGATCGTACCAGCTGAATGCCGGGCGTGTCCTTGGGCACCAATACCTGCGTTTGCTGAAGATGGCGATTGCTGTTGTTGGGGTCCGATTTACCCATCACGATAAGAATTTTTGTGCGCTCGTTCATGGCGCCGGTAATAAACCACTTGCGACCGTTCAGTACCCATTCATCGCCCTTCTGGACGATGGCTAATTCAATATTGGTTGCATCGCTAGAGGCTACCTGCGGCTCGGTCATTGCGTAAGATGAACGAATCTCACCAGCCAAAAGCGGCGTTAACCACTGCTGGCGCTGCTCATCGGTGGCATAGTTCATAAAAACTTCCATATTACCGGTATCCGGAGCGTTACAATTGAATACCTCTGGGCACCAAAGAACCCGACCCATAATTTCGGCTAGGGGTGCGTAGTCAAAATTTGAAAGCCCCCCGTGCTGGCAATACTGGCTGTGATTTTCAGGCACAAAGAGATTCCATAATCCGGCGTCTCGAGCGCTGCGTTTTAGCTCGTCCATTAATGGCAATGGCGCGAAGCGATTCTGCGCTGCGTCCAGTTGTTGCGCATAGCGTTCCTCGTTTGGGTAGATATGCTGATCCATAAAGTCGCTCAGACACGCCTGTAATTGCAGAGATTTTTCACTGAAACTGTACATGCTATCGATCACCTCAAAATTAAATCATGGGTTCACAGACGCTAGATATCAACACCTAGGCCAGTCATAAAAATACAGTATAGAAATTTTTACAAAATCATCCTAATTTATTTCAGTGATAGGTTAGTATTGTGAAAATCAATAAACGAAAGCGAGCCTAGGGCATGCGATTAGAAAAGGTCGATTTAAATTTGTTTGTGGTCTTTGATGCCATTTATCGCGAGGGCAGTATCACCAAGGCGTCCATCGCGCTCAATTTGACCCAACCCGGGGTTAGCAATGCGCTGTCGCGGCTGCGCAAGGCCTTTGACGACCCGCTATTTGTCCGCACCTCTCTAGGCATGCAACCGACGCCGGTGGCTGACAATCTGATCATAGATGTGCGCCGCGCACTGGCGCTGCTCGGCCGCAGTATCGATGTCAACACGCGCTTTGACCCGGCGATCTCCGAGCGAACCTTTCGTATCGGCATGAACGATCTGGCGGCCTCGTTGATCCTGCCTGAATTGCAACAACGCATCAGTGCCGACGCGCGCCATGTCGCGGTTGCCTGCTACTACCGCGACCGCAGTGCGGCAACCGAAGATCTGCGAACTGGTGCCATCGACCTACTGATCGACAGTCCTGAGGTCAATGCCAAAGAATTTGATCACCTGATACTCGGGCGTTTGGAGTACGTAGTGGCATGCCAAAAAAACCATGCACTGGCCGGTAAATCCCTACCGTTGAGCGACTACTTAGCCGGCAGACACCTGCACGTGTCGAGCCGGCGCAGCGGTCGAGGGCAAGTGGACGTTGCTCTGCACGCCCTGGGACAACGCCGCAACGTGTCGATGCGCGTGCAACATTACTGGTTGGCGGCACGGATCATCGAAACCACAGACCTATTTTGGACATTACCCGAGTTGCTCGCCAATGTGCTATCAATTGAAACCTATCGACTCCCTTTCGCGGTCGAACCTTTGCGCTGGCATTTGTACTGGCATAAAAACGCCGATCGGGATCCAGCCAATCTATGGATCAGACAGCTAGTGCTCGAAGTTGCGACGGAGAAACTGCACCACCAATGAACAATTGATGGTGCCATAGGCCAAAACCGCTGGCGTACCCGAGAGGCGTCCCTGAGGAGTATTCCTGAGGGGTATTAAAGTCCGCGTTACCAGTAGCATTACTGCCGAAAAGTCAGCGAATTGCTGGCAATATAATCGATCAATGCGTTAAACAGCGGGTAGGCGTTAACCTCGTCTCGCACTCCTGTGAGCGCGTTGATGGGCGTCTCGCAGACAAATAGGTCGGTGGCGGTGAGCGGGTCGGTCAGGATTAACTGTTGGTAACGCCGTTTGGGGGTTTCGCGAACCGCCCAGCGTAGCCACAGAAAGGGCTGATGATCACGAGCGGCACGATACAACCCCATGCGGTCGTTGACCGAGCCCACAGACTCCACCAGACCGCCGGCGATAATCCGTTTTTCCAGTTCATCGCGATCGATCAAGACGTCAAAATAGCCGATATTAAACACCATCCTATGGGTAAAATAACCACGCTCCAGCAGCAGCAACTGGCGCTGGGTATCCAGCTGTACATCGATCGCAGTCGCCACGTTTGCAGTGTGCTGAGTCGGGTAGTATCCGCTCGCCCAGTCCGGCGAGGCAACCTTAAACGCGCCGCTCGCACAACCGCACAGCGCTATGCACAGCCAACCTATCCCGACAAATTTCACCTGCACCTCCCGGTAGCACTTTTGGATGAGTGCGCTCGCCCCCCCCCGTCAATCCCGTCAATCCCGTCAATCCCGTCAATCCCGTCAATCCCGTCAATCGGTTACGCAAAACCGACATAAAATGAGTATAGACCAGTTTTCCGGGATCCGCGGTAGGGGTTTTGTGCCGCTTGAAAATTTTTCGGTATTATCCCAGTAGATCTAAAAATATAAGCTACGCTTAAAGAGCACTTTAATCGCAACTTAAATAAAATTAAGGAAATAGAAATGAATACAACAAGGATCGTTTCGCTCGTCCGACCCCTAACCCTCGCAATGGCGTTCACCGTTCTGTCTACAGCGGTTTTAGCCGCTGAAAGCACCTCCAGTGATCTGTCTTATAGCTACCTGCAGGTCACTTATGGTAACGGCGAAGTCGATGACATCGACAGCGATATATGGAACATCGGTGTCAGCCTAGCTGTTGTAGATCAAATTTACCTGACCGCCTTTTATCAGGATACCGATTTCGATACTGAGGACAACTATTCCAGTTTCGAGCAAAAAGCATTTGGATTTGGCGTTGGCTTGCGCATGCCAATCGCAGCCAGTGCGGATTTTATCGCCGAGGCCACCTACTTGAATGGCAAAACATCGATCGACCAAGGTTATGGGAGATTCCATAACTCGGAGAGCGACAACGGCTACGCATTGACGCTGGGCATGCGCGCTATGGCAAGCGAGAAAATCGAAATAGGTCTGGGCATACAGTATGTTGACATTTTCGATGGTAATGAAAAGGTTCTGACTATGGGCGCTGACTATTTTGTCTCGAAAGATGTGTCTCTTGGCTTACATTACTTACAGGGCGCCAGCGACATCAATACAGTGTCGCTGAACGCGCGCTACATTTTTTAATTAACTGCGGCGCCTGCAAAGTACACTCGTTTGCAGGCGCCGCCACATCCTTGAGAATCCATCAACAATCTATCGGCGATCGGTTCGACGGCTTGTGAATAGCACCGCCGGCAAACATCAAACACGCGCCACTCGAGAGGGCTCATAACCGCTCGCCGGCGGTGTTGCGCAAAGTATCCGCCTGCACCTCGTCATCAGCCCACTGTCACTAGCCAAGTACTATTTATAACCGGACGGGTATCGCGCCGCCAGCCAAAGACCAAAATACTCAACCGAAGGTCAACGCGCAACCCAGAGCGACAAGTGATTTTGGCGGCAGTTTTTTAGTCGTCTTACACCGACAGCAGATTATTTAGTATTTACCCAGTAGCTTGGTATTTTTCGTCTACACTCAAAAAACAAGTTATTCGAAAAAAACACTGGGGCAGAAACATGCGGAAAACAAGGATCGTTGCACTCGCTCGGCCGCTAATCTTCGCATCGGCTCTCGCGGCGTTGCGGCTATGGCAGAGGCACAGGCGAACTCGAAGTTCTCGACACCAGTCTACACGGCGGGATTGCCCGTCTGGCGGTTGCCGATTATGCCTACCTTACCGCCTTTTACGCGCACACCGAGGTGAATGCCGAGCGAGACTATTTGGATCCTGAAATACAAACAGTTGGGGCTGGTAGTGGCGTTCAACTGCCCATCGCCAGCAACGTCGACTTTATCGCCGAAGGGACTTACGTGAGCGCCAAAGCATCGATCGAACACACGCGTTCAGCGGCTCGCGTCTCGGAAAACGGCCATGGATACCAAGCGACGTTAGGGGTGCGTGCTATGCCGATTGAGAAACTGGAGTTAGCTTTAAACGCGCAACATACCGATATCGCCGATGGTAACGAAACAACCTAGACCATCGGCGCTGACTATTTTATTTTCGACCGTTTTTCGATCGGTTTTAACTATTTAAATGGCGCCGAAGAGTTCAAGGGATTGTCGGTAAACGCGCGCTACAATTTTTAAGCAACTATGGCCTGCAAAGTCGACCACTTTGCAGGCTCCGGCGCTTGTTTACAAACCATCCATCCGCATCTTTAGACTACAGACGAAATGTTTTTCCTGCGCGTTGAAAATATTCGTCTACACTCAAAGGATAACGCAACCATCATCTCAACCTAGACAGGGACATCAATATGAACGCAGCAAGGAACGCCTCACTCGCCAGTATGCTTGGCCTCGCATTATCACTCCACGTTTTCTCGGTCGCAGCGGTCGCCGATACCCAGCGCGAACTCTCCTATACCTATATCCGCCTGAATGGGTCGACTGGAGAAATTGATCATCGTGACAGCGATGGTTTTGGCGTCGCTGCTAGCTTTGCATTTAGCGACGAGTTATACCTCACCGCCGGCCACACCAAGACCGACATAGATTTGTACTTTGCCAATGTCGACAGCGAGCGACAAAGGCTTGGCGTCGGCTTTCATGCCGAGCTTGGTAATCGCACAGACTTTATCACCGAAGTGGTGTACACCAATGCCAAACTCACGTTCGACCAAAAGCATACCGAAGACAACAGTGGCGGTGACCGTGCATCGGCGCTCGGCGAGCGTGAAGAGGACACCAGTGGGCGCGAACACGGCTATGAATTGACGCTGGGAGTTCGCACAATGGCCGGCGAATCGCTGGAATTACAAGTGGGCGCTCGATATATCGACATCGACGGCCATACCGAAACAACCGGGTATCTCGCTGCCGACTATTTTATCAGCGACAAATTATCCCTCGGCGTCGGCTATGAAAAGAGCGACAACAGCGATGCAGCGCTAATTAATGCGCGCTATCACTTTTAACTGCTTTTAAGCGGCCCACAAAACCGGCGGATTATGCTCGGCCGGCCTGATCATCCCAACATGGCACAAAAGCATTTTATGGGCTGACCGCCAGCTTTAGTCAACGAGCACTTCGACCGCGCTAGGTCCGTCACAAGGCGCCGGTTTCAGGCGATGGTCGCGGTCAGTTCGCCGCTCTGATAGCGCGCGGTCATAACGTCGAGCGATAGCGCTCGAATACCGGCCGCCTGGCCAGCGGTGCCGAAAGATTGATAGCGCGCACTACTGATCTGCTGCATCGCAGTGATCGACTGCTTTAGATACGCCCGCGGATCAAAATCAGCCGGATTCTCGGCCAGATAGCGACGGATAGCGCCGGTCGATGCGAGTCGCAGATCGGTATCTATATTGATTTTTCGCACCCCGTATTTAATTCCCTCACAAATCTGTTCCACCGGCACCCCATAGGTCTCTGCAATTTGCCCGCCGTACTGATTAATCACTGCCAACCAGTCCTGTGGTACCGACGACGAACCGTGCATCACTAAATGGGTGTTCGGGATGCGGCGGTGAATTTCTTTAATCCGATCGATGGCCAAAATATCACCGGTTGGCGGGCGGCTAAACTTATAGGCACCGTGCGAGGTTCCGCAGGCAATCGCCAGGGCGTCAACATCGGTTTTAGCGACAAAATCCGCTGCCTCTTCGGGATCGGTGAGCATCTGCTCCATCGACAGCGTACCCTCGGCGCCGACACCGTCTTCCTCACCCGCCTGGCCGGTCTCGAGAGAGCCTAAACAGCCTAATTCGCCCTCGACAGAGACACCGCAAGCGTGCGCCATCTCGACGGTGGCACGCGTGACGGCAACGTTGTACTGGTAACTCGAGGGGGTCTTGCCGTCTGCTTCGAGAGAGCCGTCCATCATCACCGATGAAAAGCCCAATTGGATAGAGCGTTGGCACACCGCCGCGCTGGTACCATGATCTTGGTGCATGCACACCGGAATATGCGGCCACTCCTCGATCGCGGCCTGAATCAAGTGCCGTAAAAACGGCGCGCCTGCGTATTTCCGGGCACCCGCAGAGGCCTGTACGATGACCGGACTATCGGTCTCGTCAGCGGCCATCATAATGGCGCGCATCTGCTCGAGGTTGTTGACGTTAAAAGCCGGCACACCGTAGCTGTGTTCCGCTGCATGATCGAGTAATTGTCGCAATGAAATCAGTGCCATAAATCGCGCTCCATAATTTTTAAACTATTCACCAACGCCTAAAGAGTGCGGTTGATCAGCACCTCGACGGCGGGCAGTGGCTTGCCTTCAACATATTCCAAAAACGCGCCCCCACCGGTCGAAATATAAGAAATCTGTTCGGCTACTTGGTATTTTTCCACAGCGGCCAGCGTATCGCCACCCCCAGCGATGGAAAACCCTCGGCTGCGGCCAATCGCCTCGGCCAGTCGGCGGGTGCCCTGACCAAATTGATCAAATTCAAAAACGCCGAGCGGCCCGTTCCATATAATCGTGCCCATCTGGGCGATGATTTTTTCAATCGCCGCCGCCGATTCCGGACCGATATCCAAAATCATCTCCTCTGGCAATACCTGATCCACCGATTTAATCTGTGCCTGGCTGGTCTTGGCAAACTCGTCGGCGACAATCACATCGGTCGGCAGCGGGATGTTGGTCTTTCGCATCAGCGCTTGAGCGGCGGGTATCAAGTCGATCTCGCAGAGCGACTTGCCGACTGGCTTTCCGGCGGCCGCCAAAAAAGTGTTAGCGATGCCGCCACCGACGATTAGTTGATCAACGCGCTCGGCCAGGGTTTCCAGCACCAACAATTTAGTCGACACCTTGGATCCGCCGACAATAGCCGCAACCGGCGACTGCGGATTCGACAGCGCGCGGTCTAACGCGGTGAGCTCTCCAGCTAACAGCGGCCCCGCGCAGGCGATCGGCGCGTAGAGCGCAACGCCATGGGTCGACGCCTGCGCTCGATGGGCGGTACCAAAGGCATCCATCACAAAGACGTCACACAACTCGGCATAGGCTCTCGCCAAGCGTTCATCGTTGGCCTTTTCACCGCGGTTAAAGCGCACATTCTCCAGCAATACCACCTCGCCTGGCACCACTTCCAGCCCTTGTTGCCAGCGCGACACCAGTCGCACCGGATGATCGATGAGTTCTGCGAGTCGATCAGCCACGGGCTGCAACGACAGGTCGGGCGAGGATTCACCCTCGGTCGGACGTCCAAGGTGGGACATCAAAATCAACGCCGCACCGGCGTCGAGCGCGTGGCGAACTGTCGGCACCGCTGCGCGAATCCGTGCATCGCTGGCAACTCGGTCACCCGCCAAGGGAACGTTTAGGTCTTCGCGGATAAGCACGCGCTTACCGCGCA
>CALGJN010000054.1:0-1879 GCA_937920185.1 uncultured Cellvibrionales bacterium
TGACCCGACCCACCGGATTGCTTTTTGTGGGTGTAGCTGTCTTCGATCGCTTGGGTGATGGTTTCTCGGTAGGCTACCTGTGGCGCTCCTACGATCAGGTCGACGCCGTACGTTCGGTTGAGTATGTCGACCTTGATGTCGAGGTGCAGCTCACCCATGCCCTTGAGAATCGTCTCGCCCGAATCCTCGTCGGTCTCAACGCGGAAGGAGGGATCCTCGGCGATCATCTTGCCGATCGCGATGCCCATTTTTTCCGAGCCACCCTTGTCTTTAGGTTTTACCGCAATTGAAATCACCGGCTCAGGGAAGATCATCGGCTCAAGCGTGACTGGGTGTTTGGGGTCGCAGAGCGTGTGTCCGGTCTGCACATTTTTCATGCCGACAATGGCGATAATGTCGCCGGCTTGGGCGCGCTCGATCTCGTTGCGATCATCGGCGTGCATTTCGACCATTCGACCAATGCGCTCGGTCTTACCGGTGTAGGAGTTGAGTATGGTCATGCCACGCTCGAGGACGCCAGAGTACACCCGCACAAAAGTCAAGGCGCCAAAGCGGTCGTCCATAATCTTAAACGCCAGCGCTTTGAACGGCTCCTCGGTCGAGACCAGGGCAAACTCGCCGGTCTCCTTGCCGTCTTCATCTGTGAGTGGCTGAGGATCGACTTCTTGCGGGCTAGGTAGGTAATCGACCACCGCATCTAGGACCATTTGAACGCCCTTGTTTTTGAATGCTGAGCCGCAATACGTCGGGAAGAAATCGAGCGCAATCGTGCCCTTGCGGACACAGGCTTTGATGTCGTCGATCGACACCTCTTCGCCTTCCATGTACGCCATCATCAGATCGTCGTCCTGCTCTACCGCTGTCTCGATCAGCAGCTCGCGGTATTTTTCAACCTCGTCGACCATGTCGGCTGGCACATCGACGACTTCATAGTTCTCAGGCAGGCCCGAATCGTCCCAGACGTAGGCCTGGCGTGTCAGCAGGTCGACTAAGCCGATAAAATTTTCTTCGACTCCGATCGGCAGGCACATCACCACCGGCTTGGCGCCGAGTACATTTCTAACTTGCTCGACGACGCGCAAAAAATCCGCGCCCATGCGATCGAGTTTGTTAACAAAGATAATTCGCGCCACTTCCGACTCGTTGGCGTAGCGCCAGTTGGTCTCAGATTGTGGTTCAACGCCGCCGGAGCCGCAAAATACGCCAACTCCGCCGTCCAGTACCTTCAGCGACCGATAGACTTCGACGGTAAAGTCGACGTGTCCGGGCGTGTCGATAATATTGAAACGGTGGTCGCGCCAGTAACAAGTGGTGGCAGCGGACTGAATGGTAATACCCCGCTCCTGCTCCTGCTCCATGAAATCCGTGGTCGCCGCGCCATCGTGAACTTCACCGGTCTTATGGATCTTTCCGGTGAGCTTTAGGATACGCTCGGTGGTGGTGGTTTTGCCGGCATCGACGTGGGCGAAGATACCAATATTTCTGTAGTGAGATAGTTCATTCATGGGAGTGCTCGACTGTAAAGTGGCCCGTGGTATTGGTTTTAAAACGCGCGGCAGTATACAGGATATTCCAGCCTTTATAGAGTAAAAACACCCTTCGCGGATTGATTTAAGTAAAAAAAACAGCATTTAACACGAGAATTTTCTAAAAACCTCGGCGGCGGTGTCTCGATGCGCCAAAAAACCAAAAAAAACTGACAATTCTCACCGTTCGCCGTTGACTCTCGCGGGGCGCAGGTTAACATGGCCTGCGATGTGATTTGTGCATATATACGCGTACCACAACAACCCAAACTGTTCCGGCTAAACGGACATCCTGCGCAGGAGATGCTGAGATGGCAAAAGAAAAATTTGAAAGAAACAAACCGCACGTAAAC
>CALGJN010000055.1:0-3212 GCA_937920185.1 uncultured Cellvibrionales bacterium
CGCCATGGGCGCGATCTACATGGACCCCGCTAACGTGCCCGCGTACTACCCCGCCGATATGCATCCTGCGGCGATTTTGGCCACCGTAACAACGCTGGTGATGTGGTCTTTTATCGGTATAGAAACCGCATCGGTGCCGGCCGATAATATGGTCGATCCGGAAAAAACCATTCCCCGCGTTCTGGTCGCCTCGGTACTGACCATCATGATGCTGTATTTCTTAGTGAGTATTGCCATCGCCCTGATCGTACCGGCAGCAGAATTGAGTAATTCCACGGCGCCATTTGCGCTGGCCGCGACCAAGGTAATGGGGCCCGTAGGCGGTGCCGTTATCACTGCAGGCGCACTGATATCGACGCTCGGTTCATTAAATGCCAACGCGCTGACCGCCGGTAACATTGCGCTGGCTGCCGCTCGTGATCACTTGTTACCGAACAAATTTTCTCAACTCGGGCGCAATGGCACACCCACTTTCGCCTATTTAGTCACCGGCCTGTGCGTCAGTCTGCTGCTAATAATGAATTTCACCAAAGGCCTGGTGGAAGCATTTACCTTTATGGCCATGCTATCGACCCTGTCGACGCTTCTGGCCTACGCATTTTGTGCCATCGCCGAATTCTATTTTCTTAAATCGGATCAGCCGGGACCGGAGCGCAACCGAGCCATCGGCCTATCGATTGCAGCCTTTGCCTATGCCTTTTTTGCGATTTGGGGCGCCGGCCCAGAGATTGCGTTTTACTCGCTGTTGTTGATCTTAATCGGCATGCCAATGTATGCTCTGGCGAGGAGATAATATGCCCAAAGACGCCGGCCTAGCGCCAGCCCAATACAACGAGTACGCGACGCTGGCAGAGGTGGGTATCCGCAGCGCCGCGCATGCCTTTGTCGACGATGAAAAACTCGAACGCGAGTGGCAGGAGCTGCGTTTTCACGCCAAACCTGACTTCCAAGAGGCCGTGCATGAGTACCGCCGGTTTCGCGATTTACTCGGGGCCACTGGCGCCACAATTATCGATCTAGACGCCAGCGACACACTCACCATCGACAGCATTTACACCAGAGACAGTATTCTGGTCGGCCCTAAGGGGTTAATACTTTGCAACATGGGGCGCGCTAGTCGCACCCCAGAGGCTAGCGAAAACGCCGCCGCCTACCGCGCCCTAGGTTACCAAGTAGCCGGACAAATCACTGCACCAGGTACTCTAGAAGGCGGTGATTTTATTTGGCTGGACCGACATCATGCCGCCGTCGGCCTTGGCCCCCGCACCAACGCCGCGGGGATCGACCAATTGCGCACGCTCCTCGGACCTACGGTAGAGCTGCACGTCGTGACGCTGCCGGAGCCAGATCACCCCGACGATGTGCTGCACCTGATGTCGATCATCTCGCCACTGGATGCCGATTTAGCGCTGATCTATCGGCCGTTGATGCCGCCGACGTTCATTGCTTGGCTGCAGGCATTGGGTATAGATTTTGTCGATGTAACGGATGCTGAATACCCGACTATGGGCTGCAACGTGCTGGCTATAGCGCCGCGCCGCGCCATCATGCTCGAGAATTTACCCGCCGTTAAATCTGGATTAGAAGGTGCCGGCGTCGAGATCATCACCTACAGTGGGTTAGAAATTAGCCGCAAGGGCGAGGGCGGACCCACATGCCTTACACGGCCTTTGCGAAGAATCTAGGCGCTATTAACTGACAGTTTTTGCCGAACCTGCTGTGCGGTTGCCTACAGTCGCTTGAACGCGCGGACTTAACCGCCAAGCGATGATCGATTAAACCAAGGAGAGTCGACATGAAAATACTCGGAGCACTGGGCATTATAGTCTTTAGTATCGTGTTTACAGCGCTGGTCAGCGCCGATGGCCAACGCCCAATGCAGGGTATACCTCCCTCGACAGATTCGCAGGTGACGATGGCCAATTACCGCACCTATCCCATGAGCCAGTGGGCTTTTCGCAATATCGGTGCGCCCCTCAACGTGGTTATGATCCCCCGCGAAGGTAACATATACCCGCTTAAAGACGACTCAGTTGCCGTCGCTTTGGGCAACAACTATATCGACATGCACGGAGACAACTTGTCTTTACGGCAATTGTTTGCGGCACAATTTGCCGATGGTTTGGTCGTTGTGCACGGCGACACGCTAGTTTACGAAGAGTATTTTCACGACTTTGATGAACATGCTCAGCATATCTGGTTTTCAATGACCAAGTCTTTGGTCAGCAGTGCGCTGGGTATACTGGTGGACCAAGGTAAAGTCGATCTTGCGGCATCGCCAGCCAAGTACATACCGGAGCTTGTCGGAAGTGGTTTTGAGCGGGTTTCTATTCAACAGGTGCTCGACCATGCAACCGCAATCGACTTTAAAGAAAATTACACCGACCCGACATCAGATTTTTTTCGTCATTACGCTCCGGCGCTGAACATGGCCTGGTTACCTGGTGCCGCCGATGTGCAACCGGGACAATCAAAAATCTATGGGGTGCACGATTTTTTAAGCCAATTCATTAACCCCGATGCGCGGTTAAAGCCGGGCGCCGCCTTCGACTACAACTCCAGTAATACCGATCTATTGGGCTGGTTGATCGCACGCATCAGTGGTCAGGATTTGCAGACCTTTTTGCAGCGCAATATCTGGGCCAAGCTCGGCGCAGAGCACGATGCTTATATGGTGGTCGATCGAGCTTATACGCCGGTCGCAGCGGGGGGCATGAACACCACAACGCGCGACGCGGCGCGCTATGGCATGCTAATTCGCGATCGCGGTGTTTTTGGTGGCCGGCAAGTACTGCCGGCATCCTGGATGGATGCCATCGTCGACATTGACGACCGGCATGTGGCTAATATGTCGGCAAACGTCAAATACCGCGACGACCCTTGGCAGGCCTACCACAATATGTGGTGGATTCTAGACGCAGACAAGGGCGAGTTTTGCGCTGTCGGCATTCATGGGCAAGTGATCTACATCAACCGCCACACCGATTCGGTGATGGTGTGGTTTTCAAGTCAGCCGAGGGCATCCGCAGCTGGCAATGAAGTTTTTCACAGCAAACTTCGCGCCGCGCGACACTTGGCAAACAGCTTGGTGAACGTCGAACAGCCGAACGCCGCGCAGGCCCCGAACAAAAAGCACTAGTCGCGCCGACGACGCAGGCGGTTCAAACGGTTCAAACAGATAATCCGATCAGACGATAAGCGCGCCACCCGCA
>CALGJN010000056.1:0-5206 GCA_937920185.1 uncultured Cellvibrionales bacterium
CCAACAACGGACTCACCGCGATAGTTGACCACCGCGGTCGCATAGTCGATAGCATAGCGCCCTTTGAGCGCGGTGAATTGACCGCTGACATACAGCCGAGGTCTGGACGTACGCCGTTTTCCCGCTGGGGCTCACGGCCGAGCATCGCCCTGTGCTTGGTCATCATTTGCGGGTTGGGGCTTGCTAGACGGCGGCGAAATGGCACAATCATAGCGATAACAAAACCATAAAAAGGTGAATAACATGCACATAATAATGTTTAAAAAAATCCTCTCCGCTACCCTAGCAACGCTGCTAGTAAGCTGGAGCCTTGCCGGCGCGGCGCTCGAAGTGGGCGACAAAGCGCCCGATTTTAAACTTCAAGCGAGCGACGGCAAGACCTATCAACTCAGCGATCTGATCGGCCGCCAAGCGGTGGTTATCGCCTGGTATCCGTTTGCTTTTACCAGCGGCTGTACCATCGAGTGCAAGTCGCTGGCCGAGAATGGTCACTTGCTGAAGCGGCTCGAGGTCGCCTACTTTATGGCCAGCGTCGATCCAGTTGAGAAAAATCGCGAATTTGCCGAAGAGTACGAGGCCGACTTTCCGCTGCTCAGCGATCCGACCAAACAGGCCGCGCGTGACTACGAGGTTCTCAGCCTCGGCATGTATGCCAAACGCCACACCTTCTACATCGGCAAGGACGGCAACATTTTGTTTATCGATCGGGACGTTCGCCCAGCCCAATCGGCTCAGGACATGGCCGCCAAACTAGAGGAACTTGGGGTTCCCGCCCGCGCCGCTAGCTAGTTCGGACGGGATGCTGTCGAGGGCGACAGACGGGGCGCGCATAATTCTGCCGGTGCGTGGTAGATAGCTGCGCAATCGCCTATACTTGCCGCCCAGACAGCGATCCTAACAATCCCAGCACAGTGGCCCCAAAATGACCAGCAACGAGACCTATAACCCCGCTGAAATTGAACGCGAGGCACAACAATACTGGACCCGCGAAGCTACCTTTGAGGTCGAGGCAGACGCCAGTAAAGAAAAATTCTACTGCCTATCCATGTTTCCCTACCCTAGCGGTAAGCTGCACATGGGACATGTACGCAATTACACCATCTCCGATGTGATCGCTCGCTATCAGCGAATGCTAGGCAAAAACGTGCTCCACCCGATGGGATGGGATGCGTTTGGCCTGCCGGCCGAGAACGCTGCGATCCAAAATAATACCGCACCCGCGCGCTGGACCGATGAAAATATCGCCTATATGCGCCAGCAATTGCAGTCGCTGGGATTTGGTATCGACTGGTCGAGAGAGATCAGTACCTGCCAGCCGAGTTACTACAAATGGGAGCAGTGGTTTTTTACCCGCCTCTACGAAAAGGGTTTGGTCTACCGGAAAACCAGCGCCGTCAACTGGTGTCCAAAGGATGCCACGGTGCTGGCCAACGAACAGGTCATCGACGGTTGCTGCTGGCGCTGCGACAGCCCCGTCGAGCGCAAAAAAATACCCCAGTGGTTTATCCGTATTACCGACTATGCTGAACAGTTGTTAACCGACCTCGACACCCTGCAAGATTGGCCCGAGCAGGTAGTGACCATGCAGCGCAACTGGATTGGCAAGAGCCGCGGTGCCAACATCCGCTTTCCCATGCCGACAGCGGTGGCCGGCTACAGCCACATCGAGGTCTACACCACGCGACCCGATACATTGATGGGTGTGAGCTACGTCAGTTTGGCGCCGCAGCACCCGGTGGCACTGGAATTGGCTGAAAAAAACCCAGCCCTGCAGGCGTTCTTGCAGCGCTGTAACGTGCAAAAGACCTCCGAGGCGGAACTCGCCAGCATGGAAAAGCTCGGCATCGACACCGGCCTCTCGGTCGAACACCCGCTCAGCGGCGACCGCCTGCCGCTGTGGGTGGCCAATTATGTGTTGATGGATTATGGCTCCGGCGCGGTGATGGCGGTGCCGGCGCACGATCAACGCGACTACGAATTCGCCGACAAGTACCAGTTGCCCAAATTGCCCGTAGTCGACGTTATCGCCGACGGGCAGGCGAGCACCGACAAGGGCCTGTTGATTAATTCTGGAGAGTACAACGGCCTCGATTTCGACGCCGCGTTCACCGCCATCGCAGCCGCTCTAGAGCAGCGTGGCCTCGGCGCTGCGACCATTAACTATCGCCTGCGTGATTGGGGCGTCAGCCGCCAGCGCTACTGGGGCGCGCCAATTCCGATGTTTAATTTGCCCGACGGCGGCGAGATCCCGGTGCCACTGGAGCGCCTGCCGGTGCTGTTGCCCGAAGACGTGGTGATGGATGGGGTGCAATCACCGCTCAAAGCCGATGCCGATTGGCGGCGCGATGAAATCGATGGCGCTGAGGTAGAGCGGGAGACGGACACCTTTGATACCTTTATGGAATCATCGTGGTACTACGCGCGCTTTACCTGCCCGCACGACGACAGCGTCATGCTCGATCCGCAACTGGCGAATTACTGGCTGCCGGTGGATCAGTACGTCGGCGGTATAGAGCACGCCATACTGCACCTTTTATACGCCCGATTTTTTCATAAATTAATGCGCGATGACGGCTTGGTCAGCAGCCCCGAACCGTTCAAGCGTCTGCTCTGCCAAGGCATGGTGCTGGCCGAATCGTTCTATCGCGAAATCGATGGCCGCAAGCAGTGGCTCGCGCCGTCCGAGGTCAGTGTTGTGCGCGATGCCAAGGGCCGCACGCAGAGCGCCACTGAGACCGCGAGCGGCGAACCGGTGTTTAGCGGCGGCATTACCAAGATGTCAAAATCGAAGAACAATGGCGTCGATCCGCAGGCCTCGATCGATCGCTATGGCGCCGATACGGTGCGCCTGTTCACGATGTTTGCAGCGCCCCCAGAGCAGACCCTAGAGTGGAGCGATGAAGGCGTCGCCGGGGCATCGCGGTTTTTACGCAAACTTTGGAAAATGGTTCTTGAACATCTCGCCGACGGCACGCACGCCGACCTCGACCGCGGCGCATTAACCGCGCCGCAAACAGACCTACGCCGCAAAACCCATACTACTATCGCCAAGGTGAGCGATGACTACGGCCGGCGCAACACGTACAATACTGCGATCGCAGCGGTCATGGAACTGCTCAACAGCGTTGCCAAACTCGATGGCAGTGATGAGCAAAGCAGGGCGGTTCGCGGCGAGGCGCTGTCCACCAGCGTGCTGTTGTTGGCGCCGGTGGCGCCGCACATTTGCCATGCCTTGTGGCATCACCTGGGGCACGCTGAGGCGGTTGCCAACGCCGCCTGGCCAGAAGTCGACGAGCGCGCGCTAGCGCGCAGCTCGGTGCAGTTAATGGTGCAGGTCAACGGCAAGGTGCGCGGTAAAATAGAGGTTGCGGTAGACGCCGAGCGCGAACATATCGAGCGCCTGGCGCTGGCCGAAGACAACACCCAACGGTTCATTGCCGAGCTGACGGTTCGCAAGGTAATTGTGGTACCCGGGAAATTGGTCAATATAGTGGCAAACTAGCGTTCCGGCGCCGCGTTGCCAGACAACAAAAGAGGCCGTGCATGCTACAAAAAATCGCCCTGATCGGGCTTGTTATGATGCTCGCCGCATGCGGCTGGCAACTGCGCGATGCCCAGGTGGTGCCTGGAAACGTCGGTAAAATTCAACTGCTGTCGCAGCAGCCCAACGAACAGTTGTTAGCCGAGTTGTCGCTGGCCTTAAAGGTCTACGGCATCGATGCCGTGAGTCGCGACGCGCAACCCGATTATTCGGTGGTGATCACCGACTATCGAAGAGTGCGCAGTACCAGCAGCATGAATTCGGGTGCTCGGGTGGCCGAGTACCAACTGAATGAAGAAGTCGATTTTATCATTTTAGACCGCGAGGATAATCCCCTGTTGGCGCCGTCGACTGCGTCGGTGGAGCGGGTGTATGAATTTATCGAGCGCGACGTGTTGGCCTCGAGCGAGGAGGAGCGCACTGTTCGGAGTGATATGCGAATCGAAATCGTGCGCCAGATCATCAACCGCCTGCGGGTGCTGCCGTCGGCGCCGTAAGGCCGCCCGATGGAGCGCTGAAGATGAAGATCAGAGCTGAAAAACTTACCCAGCACCTCGATCAACAACTGCTGCCCAGCTATCTGATCAGCGGTGGCGAGCCGCTATTGGTGCAAGAGGCCGCCGACCGGGTGCGCACGACGGCCACCCATCGCGGCTTTAGTGAGCGCATGGTGTTCGATGTGGACGCCAACTTCGATTGGAATCAAGTGCACGCCGAAGTCGGCGCACTGTCGCTGTTCAGCACTAAAAAAATCCTAGAAATTCGCATTGCCAACGGCAAACCGGGCGATAAAGGCGCGCGGGCGCTGATCGACATCTGCGCCAACAGCAGCCCCGACGATCTGCTGTTAGTGGTGCTGCCAAAGCTCGAGCGCAGCGCCCAAAACAGCAAGTGGTTGAAGGCTCTGGATGCGCTCGGAGGCCATGTCGACATCTGGCCGATTGGCGCGGCGCAACTGCCAAAATGGATTCAACAACGCCTTCGCGCGGCCAATATCGACGCCAATCAGGGCGCCGTTGAAGTGCTCGCCGACCGAGTAGAAGGCAACCTATTAGCGGCCAGCCAAGAGATCGAAAAGCTCAAATTACTGGCCCTCGACGGCCGAGTCGATGCGACCATCATGTCGGCGGTGGTGGCCGATAGCACGCGCTATAACCTATTTGATTTGATTGATAAAATGCTCGCCGGCGATGCCCAATCGGCGGCCCGCACGCTGCGTGGCCTGCACGGCGAGGGCAGTCAGCCATTGCCAATCCTGTGGGCCATCAGCCGTGAGTTGCGCAAATTACTGAACGCCAGCGAACGCGTAGCGCGCGGTGAACGGGTCGAGCAGGCGCTAGAGCAGGCCGGCGTTTGGCGCCAGCAACTGCCGATCATGCGCGCCGCGCTGCAGCGCTGCCGACCGGCGCACCTGAGGATGTTGATCTATCAGGCGGGCGCGGTAGATCGCGGCGTCAAAGGATTGCGCGAGGCCGATATTTGGGACGAATTAACCACCTTGACGCTGTCTCTGGCCGGCAGCCCAACCCTGTCGCCGCAAAACATCAAACACCTAGTAGAAAGCTGACGGTCTCGTTCGATGCGGTCGGGGCGAGCTTTTTTTGGTGCACTTTCAGTCCGAGCCCTTTCACTTCGAGCCCTTTTTCTTCGGGCCTTTTTACTTCG
>CALGJN010000057.1:0-4800 GCA_937920185.1 uncultured Cellvibrionales bacterium
GGTCGATAAAAACCAACTACTCGATCAATTGACCGCCAAATTGGGTAGCGATGCATTGACCCGGCCTTGCATGCTCGCAGAACACCTACCCGAGCACGCCAATTCAAGCGCAGGGTTGGCTCCCGTAAAACCACCGATTGTCGCGCAATCACTGTCACATCAACCACTGTCACACCAACCACTGTCACACCAACCACTGTGGTTGATGAAACACCCCATTGCGCTGTCGGCAAACCGCCGACAGCCCTTTTGGCGCCAACCCCTAACCCTTCTCAGTGGTCCCGAGCGACTGTGCGACAATTGGTGGCACAGCGAACAACAGCGCGACTATTACCTGGCACACGACCCACAGGGGGTACGCTATTGGTTATTTTGGGAACACAATAGCCAACGCTGGTTTGTCCAAGGATTATTTTCATAAGCGCGCCAAAAAACCGCTCTAGGATTGCATAAGCTGTTCTTTAATGATGAATTTTTGCACCTTACCCGCCGGATTTCGCGGTAGCATTTTAACTTCGTGCAATTGGGTCGGCAATTTATAGCGAGCCAATTTTTGTTCTGCAAAATCGCGTAATTGTTGCAGATCTAAATGGCTCTCGGGAGCCAATACCACAACGGCGGCTAGCGCCTCACCCCACTTTTCATCGGGCACACCAATCACCGCCACCTCGATGATCGCGCTGTGCGCATAGAGCACGCTTTCGATCTCGGCGGGATAGACATTCTCACCACCAGTGATGATCATATCCTTGAGTCTATCGCATAAAAACAAGAAACCGTCGTCGTCAAAATAACCGATATCGCCACTGTGGAACCATCCCATCGGATCGATCGCTTCGGCGGTTGCTTGTGCTCGATTCCAATAACCCTTCATCACGTTGGGCCCCTTGATACAGACTTCTCCGCGTTCGCCGTGTGACAACGGTTGATTGTTGGCATCGACGATTCTCACATCGGTAAACAGCGGCGGACAACCCGCGGAGCCAATCTTACTGATGGCCAAATCTGCCGATAATATACTCGCAAAAGGTGCGGTTTCGGTCAGGCCATAACCCTGGCAAAAGGTCACACCACGCTCACCATAGGTTTCGATCAAAGGCACAGGGACCGGCGCTCCACCGACGATAACAGTATCAATACTACTCAAATCTGTGGTGTTAAATGTCTCGTGTTGCGCCATCATCAAATACATCGTCGGCGCACCGAACATAGTGCATACGTTATATCGTTGTATGTCCGCCAGCACCAAACCAGGATCAAAGCTACGGTGCAATACGACTTCAATACCCCTCGCTAGCGACAGCAGCGTGGTCACGTTTAAACCACCTATATGAAATAATGGCGCACAGGTCAAGGTCGTCCCCGACATGCTATCCTCGCCAAACGCCGTATTGACACTGTTCCAAAAAATATTGCCATGGGTCAACATAGCTCCCTTGGGAAGCCCTGTCGTGCCAGACGTATACATAATTAACGCAACATCATCGGCTGCCACGCGTTCACTGCCCAGCACCGGAATAGCCTCCTGCAACAATGGCTCCAACGACTGCCACTGTTCGCCCGCACTCTCGATTGAAAGGTAACGTCGGCAGCACAGGTCACTCCTCGTTTGATCGACAAGCGGTCTCAGAGCATCGTCGGCCAGCAGGGTATGAATGCCCGCATCATTGGCGATAAAACACGCTTCGGGCCCGGTCAAACGGAAGTTTAAAGGGACAAATATCGCCCCAAGACAACCACAGGCGTATAGCAGTTCGAGAAAAACTGGATGATTGAGCCCTATATAACCGACCCTATCGCCGCGACAGACGCCTCCTTGTTTGAGCACAGAGGCAATCCTGCGAACCCGCTCAGCCATTTCAGAGAACGTCCGGGTCTGCCCTTCAAAAGTAATCGCCCGATGGCCCGGGGTTAGCTCAGCCCGCTTTAAAATCAATTGCCCCAACCCGATGTCTACCGCTGACGAATTGCTCATTTGTAATTAACTCCCGATTATTTTTTTTAGCATGGTGACTTTGTCACAATTTGTTCGCGGTTAAAACCACCCAAATCATAGTTTACCAAACCAACAGATTGCAGTATCTATTATTAATGCGTATGGGCGCGCGAGCACCTATTTAGAATGCCGATATACAACAACATGCAGAGTTGGCATAAATAATGCGCACGTGTAAACAAATATTTAACAGGTTGGTCAGCACTTAAATGCCAGTCCCGAATCAATCAGCTCCTATGATGTAAGCTCATGACTATATGCCAGATTTGGATTGCCCGACTGAGGCCGGCCGCACCAAAAAGGTGCGCAGAGGCTGTGGCACAGACTGAATCCAGACTGAGCACAACGTGTCAGGCATTGGCGGAGAAACCTATCAATATAAAAACCCAGCTCACCGGTTCAACCCAGCGCGGACTCATTTTTTTTCGATATCGATGAAAGTTTATTCGATCACCATACCTACTCGGTAAAATCGGCAATCAATCTCTTTCGCGCACGGGATAACCGCCGACGCCGATTGCAAAGACTTCGGCGGCTGACGCCATGATCGCGCCCGCAGCAAAAAATCTGAGCGATTATCTCGCAAACCACTTAACGTCAGTCTACATGCAATTGAACCGACCCGAGCTACTTGAACTTAGCGAGCAATTAGTACCGACCATGCATGTCCCCTCGCTGGAATACCACAAACCGAGCCACAATTATTGGGATCGGGCAGACAGCATGCTGATTATTTATGGCGACAGTCTTTCAGAAAGCCACCAAAAAACCGCTGCAAACACTGAAAAAATTTCTCGACAACCAGTCATGGCATGATTTTATTACCGGGAGCGTCACCAGCCCCGACACCCAGATGCTAACGATGGCAACCTACCTAACGGTTTGGATCAGCAACACCGGCATCCAGTAGCAGTACCTCCACATCGCGACAGTGAAGCACCAGTGCCTTCACAACCGACAGCCGACAACTAATCTGCCCTCGACGATCTGTTGCAAATATAGGCATGGTCGCTGGAAGGTAGCCATTATGTGCCTATGGAATAACATAGATCATCTGCAACGTTGTAATGTGAATTCTTATCAGACAAAATCTGAAACTGTCAGTTGCTGCGGATGCGATATAGTTTAGCGCGAGACGTCTGCGCATCTCGCACAACAACACAGCCAAACATTTACCCCCAGACAACCAGGATTGAATCACCATGAAATTCGAAACTCAGGCCATCCATGCAGGTTTTAATGACGACCCCACCACCAACGCCGTTGCAGTACCTATTTATCAAACCACATCCTACAGCTTTCGCGATACCCAGCATGGCGCTGACCTGTTTAATCTCGCTGAACCAGGCAATATTTATTCGCGCATCATGAATCCGACCTGCGATGTGCTAGAGCAGCGCATCGCAGCGGCCGAGGGCGGCGTAGCAGCACTGTGTATGGCATCTGGAATGGCCGCTATTACTGCTTCGATTCAGACTCTGTGCCGCGCTGGCGAGAATATTGTCAGCGTCAGCCAGCTCTACGGTGGCACCTATAACTTGTTCGCCCATACCCTGCCGCAACAAGATATACAGGTGCGCATGGCCTCGGGTGACGATGTTGATGCCCTCGAGGCGCTCATCGACGAAAAAACAAAAGCAGTTTTTTGCGAATCTATCGGCAATCCCGCAGGCAACATAGTCGATATCGCTGCATTGGCGACCATGGCGCACCGACATGGCGTTCCACTGGTGGTAGACAACACCGTTGCAACCCCCTATTTGTGCCGCCCATTTGAACAGGGCGCGGATATCATTATTCACTCCTTGACCAAATATATCGGCGGTCACGGCACCACCATCGGCGGTATCTTGGTAGATTCCGGCACTTTTGTCTGGAAAGACAATCCGCGCTTTCCTCAATTCAATACCCCAGACCCGTCTTACCATGGGGTGGTCTACGCCGACGCGTTTGATGCACCCTTTATCGGTCGCGCTCGGGTGGTTCCGCTGCGTAACATGGGTGCCGCGTTATCGCCATTTAACGCCTTTATGATCCTACAGGGACTAGAAACGTTGGCACTTCGTATGGATCGTCACGTCGAAAATGCGCTAGCTGTAGCCACCTACCTACAAAACCACCCTCAGGTGGCATGGGTCAATTATGCCGGTCTTGCCAGCGACAAGTACTACCAACTAGCGCAGCAAGTGACATCCGGAAAACCTTCGTCAATCGTCAGCTTTGGTATCGTCGGCGGTGAGAGCGCCGGCGCTAAATTTATTGATGCATTACAATTAATCAAACGACTGGTGAATATTGGCGACGCCAAAAGCCTCGCCTGCCACCCCGCCAGCACCACCCACCGCCAACTCAACGAAGAGGAGATGCAACGCGCCGGTGTCAGTGCGGACCTTGTCAGATTATCGGTGGGAATTGAGCACGTTGAAGACATCATCGCCGATGTTGATCAGGCGCTGTCCGCCGCGGGCTGAGCACGCCCTGCGGCACTTGATAAGCCAAGCGGAAATAAGCCAAACTAGCCAAACGAAAAGGGGCCGCAAATGCGGCCCCTTTTTCATGTCTTGATGGTCTACTCGCACCCCTTGTTAGGAGGCCAGCTACTTAACAGGTTATCTACGAAAGGCCCCTGTTCACGGGGCCTGTGCAAAGTATTCTGCTCACAATACCGACCGAAGGGTCGAGATAACTCTCTTCGCGCAGTTATCTTACTTGCGCAGTTGTCTTACTTGCGCAGTTGCTTTACTCGCGCAGTTACTTGTCGGCGCTCTCTTGTGTGCTCTCTTGTGTGCTCTGGGCAGCGTGGC
>CALGJN010000058.1:0-5489 GCA_937920185.1 uncultured Cellvibrionales bacterium
TGCGCGACGCCGAAGTCGAAAAAGCCCTGACGGCGCTCAAGCGCGGACAAGATTCTGAACAGGTCATCAATACGCTGGCGCGCAACCTGACCAATAAGCTAATGCATAAACCCACGGCGCGCCTCAAGCGTGCCGGCGAGGAGGGCAGGGATGACACTATTCATGCCACCCACGATCTATTTGGTCTCAGCAAAGCCAAGTGAATATGCTTGTTTGGCAGCGACTGCAGGCTGTGACCCTAGACCCCACGCACAGAGTAGTGAAATCATGAAAGCTTCTATATTGGCTAAGTTGGACATTTTGGCCGAGCGCTTTGAAGAATTATCGGCGCTGTTGAGCGATGCCGAAATAATCGCCGATCAAAATCAATTCCGTGAGTTGTCCAAAGAATATGCCGAATTGGAGCCGCTGGTGGGCAGTTATCGCCGCTATCAGGCGGTCACCGATGACATTGAGGCTGCCAGTTTGTTGTTTAAGGACGCCGATCCAGAGATGCGCGAGATGGCACAGGAAGAAGCGCGTAGCGGCGAAGTGTCGCGCCAAGCCCTGGAGTTAGAGTTGCAGAAATTATTGTTGCCGAAGGACCCCAATGACCATAAAAATGTCTTTTTAGAAATCCGCGCCGGCACCGGTGGCGACGAGGCAGCGATTTTTTCTGGCGATCTGTTTCGCATGTATAGCAAATATGCCGAGAGGCAGCGCTGGCAGATCGAGATTATCAGCGCCAACGGCGGCGACCATGGCGGTTACAAGGAAGTGATTGCGCGAATTAGTGGTCAGGGGGTGTACTCGAAATTAAAATTTGAGTCCGGTGCTCACCGCGTGCAGCGCGTGCCGGACACAGAATCTCAGGGGCGCGTGCATACTTCGGCCTGCACCGTTGCGATTCTGGCCGAGCCGGATGAGCAAGATGCCATCGAAATTAACAAGGGCGATCTGCGGGTCGACACGTTTCGCGCATCGGGGTCGGGCGGTCAGCACGTCAACAAAACCGACTCGGCCATCCGTCTTACCCACCTGCCTTCTGGATTTGTCGTCGAGTGTCAGGATGAGCGATCGCAACATAAAAACCGCGCCAAGGCGATGGCGGTGTTGCAGGCGCGATTGAGTTCAGCCCAAGATGAGGCGCAGGCGCAACAGCAGGCCGATCAACGGCGCAGTCTGGTCGGCAGTGGCGACCGCTCAGAGCGCATTCGCACTTATAATTTTCCCCAGGGTCGGGTGACCGATCACCGCATCAATCTGACGCTGTATAAATTGGCAGAGATTGTCGAGGGCGCAATGGACGAAATTTTACAGGCGCTGGTCAACGAATTTCAGGCCGAGCAGCTCGCCGATCTATCGGTCTAGGGTTTGCCATGATGCCGCGGATTGCCGATCTGTTATTGCGTAGTCGCGAGCTTGCCGGGCTCAGTGAAACCCCGGAATTAGATCTTCAATTGCTGTTATGCCATGCCCTAGACTGTTCGAGCGCATGGCTTGTGACCTGGCCTGAAAGGATTCCTGAGGCCGCCCAGCAGGCCCATTTTGACGCGCTTTTGGAGCGGCGAATCGCCGGTGAGCCGATTGCCTATCTACTTGGAACCCAAGGTTTTTGGTCGCTCGATCTGCAGGTATCAAATGCCACGCTCATTCCCCGCCCAGAGACCGAAATGCTGGTTGAGATGGCGCTCAACTTAAACCTGCCGAGCCGGGTTCAGGCGCTTGATCTCGGCACCGGCAGCGGAGCGATCGCGCTGGCGCTGGCCAGTGAACGCCCCGAGTGGTATTTTACGGCGGTGGACAGTCAGGCGTCGGCGCTGGCGATCGCCGAGCACAATCGCAGCCGTTATGGGTTGCAAAATGTCGAGTTTTGCTGCGGCGATTGGTACGCCCCGGTCGCCGCCAAGCGCTTTGAATTGATCGTTAGTAACCCACCCTACATCGACCCCCTCGACGATCACTTGCAGCGCGGTGATGTGCGCTATGAACCGCGCTCGGCGTTGGTGTCTAGCGGTGCTGGGCTCGACGATCTGCGCCACATTATCGGTCGCGCGCCGGCGTTTTTAGCCCGTTCTGGATGGTTGCTGACCGAGCATGGTTTTGATCAGGCCGCCGAGGTACGCGAACTTTTTGCGCAGGCCGGCTTTCAGCAAATCGCGAGCCATTGTGATTTGAATGGCGTCGAGCGGGTTACGCTCGGTTGCATTAGCTTGGCACGCGGTTAACCGCGCGCAACAACTCGCGCTGCGACATAATACCAGCGAGCTAACAGGCCGATGCTGGCGCAACTTGCGGCGACGATCATGCCCAACCAGAATCCTTTGACACCCCATGCGCTGCCCCAATAATCGGTCAGTGCTAGGCTGTATGCGATGGGAAAAGCGATAACCCAAAACGCGACAACCTGTATGAGTAGCGGTACTTTGACGTCTTGAAAACCGCGCAGCGCGCCACTGCAGGCAATCTGTAGGCAATCGACGCAACCGAGCACTGCGGCAAACAAAAACAAGTCGGCCGCCAGCCGAGTGATTTCTGGTTCGGCGCTAAACAGTCCTGCGAGGTCGTGGCGCAACAGCACCTTTAGCGCAGACAGCACCAAGGCTAGTAAAAACACAATTTTAAAGCCCGTCAGGCAGATTCGTCGAGCTGTTTCGTATTCGCCTCTGCCCTCGGCTTGTGCCACCAAAATGGTCAGCGCTTGGGCTATGCTCAATGGCACCATAAAGGCCAGCGAGTCGATGTTAATTGCCACTGCATGGGCGCCGATGACCGTCGGTCCGAGATGGGCGATCAGTAGCGGAATGACGGCAAAAAAACCAAATTCTGCACCGATGTGGAGGGCTATGGGCACACCGATAGCCAGCGTCTTTAACATGTGCTGCAACTGCGGTCGGCCGAAGTGGCGGTAGAGGTCGATATCGCGGAGCGTGCGCGACACTCTGGCGTAAATAGCCACGCAGGCGAGCAAAAATAGCATCACTAGCAGCGTCGCCCAACCGGCGCCGGCGCCCCCCAGTTCGGGTGCGCCTAGCTTGCCGAAAACCAAGGCATAATCGAACACTAGGTTGAGAGCAAAGGCAATGCTGTTAAAAACCAGCACCGGCCGCGTATCGCCAACGCCCTCAAAGGTACTGCGGAACGCGTAAAAAGCCGGCAGCAATAGTGCCGTGAACAGGTAGGGTAAAAGGTAATCGCGGGCGATGGAGAAGACTTCGTCAGATATGTCCAGTTGACTCAAGATGTAGATGCCCAGCAATACCCCCAGTGCCGCGGCAAAGCCCATGGGCATCGCCAGCCACATGACTTGTTGAAACTGCGAACGCAGCTTGGCA
Source organism: uncultured Cellvibrionales bacterium (assembly GCA_937920185.1). Lineage (GTDB taxonomy): Bacteria > Pseudomonadota > Gammaproteobacteria > Pseudomonadales > Porticoccaceae > TMED48. Next base: position 3,315 of record CALGJN010000058.1, read on the forward strand.
AACTGCCGCGCGCCCCAGTAATTACCAATGATTGGGTTATTGCCGATCATTATGCCGATAATCAATAGCGTGATCATCGACCAAATATTGCCTCCCAACTGCACCGCGGCGAGGGCCTCAACGCTGTATTGTCCGGCCATGTAAATGTCGGTAACGGTCATGCCGACGACGGCAATTTGACCGCCCACCAGCGGTGTGGCCAGCCTTAAAATGGCGACAGAATCGGATTTAAACCGGCTGTTGGATGGATATTGCATGGTGCACCAAAAATCTTTCCGCGGCACAGTTTGGGCGAACCTAGCTCGCAATGAAAGCTAAAACTATTTGCCGCGGTCATCGCTGAGAGTCTGGTTGCGACTGGGCGTTATGCGCGATGCCTTATCAGCTTTAAAGGGCCGCTTGGAGGGTCTTTTTAAAGCTGATTTTGTGCGCCAATGGCGGCCGTTTTGGCGCGCCTGATAGGCGCTACACAGGGGCGGCAAAAAGCTTGCTGAAGGGCCTTTTCGTATGCTGTTCTCGGTCTTTAGACGGTCAGTCTGATCGGGCTTTTGAGGCGCATTTTGGCGCTGGCTATTTTGCGCAACAGCACAATGCATTTCTGCTATACTCGCGCCTCAATGTGCCCCCGACCCGGTTCGGCACACCCCTCGGACTCGATTAAATGTGCAAAGACCTTGACTGAAAATACCGAAGATACCGCGACCAATACAAAATCGGATACACCAGCTAAATCGAGAGGCAGACGTCGAAGACGCCCCCAAGCCTGGACAATCGATCAGTTTGTGGTCGAGCCGGTAGAGGGCAAGGCACGCTTTCACGACTTGGATTTGCCGCTCAGTTTAATGCGCGGCATTGCTGATTTGGGTTTTGAATACTGCACACCGATTCAAGCGGAGTCGCTGCCGCATGCGTTGGATGGTCACGATGTGGTCGGCAAGGCACAGACCGGCACCGGCAAGACCGCGGCGTTTTTACTCAATATTATCACCGACTTGATTAATCACCCGATTGAAGGTGAGCGCTTTGTCGGTGAGGCTCGATCGATGATACTGGCGCCAACCCGCGAGTTGGCATTGCAGATTGCCGAAGACGCGGTGCAACTGACGCGCCATACTGGCTTGCACGTTCACGCGCTGGTGGGTGGGATGGACTACGCCAAACAGTTGAAACACATGGAGACTCGGCACTGCGATATTTTGGTGGGTACGCCGGGACGGCTGTTGGATTTTGCGAACAACCGCGATGTGCATCTAGATCAAGTGGAAGTGCTGGTCATCGACGAGGCCGACCGCATGCTCGACATGGGGTTTATTCCCCAGGTACGGCGTTTAGTGCGACTGACGCCGAGAAATAACGAGCGGCAGACGATGTTGTTTTCGGCAACCTTTACGCCCGAGGTGATGCGGTTATCTGAGCAGTGGACGGATTCGCCGGTGCGCATTGAAATTGGTGCGGAGCGCGTTGCTACCGACACTGTTGAGCAAAAAATTTACATCACCACGAGCGGTGAAAAGTTTAGCTTATTAAACGCCATTCTCAAGGGCGATAACGTGCAGAGTGTGATGGTGTTCGCCAATCGGCGAGATATTTGTCGTAGGCTGCATGAAAAGCTCGGCAAGAAAGGCTTTAAAGTCGGACTGTTATCTGGTGACGTGCCACAGACACGCCGTATGAAGACCCTCGAGGCGTTTAAAAACGGCTCGGTTAAGGTCATGGTGGCCACCGATGTTGCCGGCCGCGGTATTCATGTCGACGGGGTCAGCCATGTCATTAATTACACGTTGCCGGAAGAACCCGAAGACTACGTTCATCGCATTGGTCGCACCGGACGTGCCGGTGAAACTGGCACCTCGATCAGTTTTGCCTGCGAAGATGATGCTGTTTTGCTCGAGCCAATCGAAAAGCTCCTCGGCCAAAAGCTCCCCTGCACCATGCCGGATGAGGTTTTTGTAAAAACTCCGAAAGCCGCGAAACCGGATAAAGAGCCTTCAGCCGCCCTTAAAGAGAAAGAAGAGCCTTCAGCTGCCCTTAAAGAAAAGCAAGAGCCTTCAGCTGCCCTTAAGGAAAAGCAAGAGCCCTCAGCCGCCATTAAAGAGAATAAAGAGCCTTCAGCTGCCCTTAAGGAAAAGCAAGAGCCCTCAGCCGCTCCCAAAGAGAATCAAGAGCCCTCAGCCT
>CALGJN010000059.1:0-7144 GCA_937920185.1 uncultured Cellvibrionales bacterium
CAGTTGCAAGAGGATTCGCGACAAATTGAATGGCTCGGTGGTGAGGAAAGCCAATTTTATTGGCGCGCCGATTCAATCGTCGATTGGAATATGTTGCTGGATAGTAACGCCGCACTCGTAACCACGTTTAAGGTGGATAAGCATCCCGAGGGGCGTGTCGATCAACGTATGGACTGTGGTTATCCATGTTCCGGTAAGATCGATATGACGGCATTTTATAGCGCGGTTCCAGAAGGACAATGGGTTCGTGCTGGTATTCCATTGAAGTGTTTTGCATCTGCCGGAGTGGATTTTAACCGCATCACCTCACCCTTGGTGCTGGTTAGCTCAGAGCCGTTTACAATTACTATCAATGATGTTCGCGTTACGCGAGAGCTACCCGATAGTGCTTTAGTCGCCTGCGATTAAACGTCTAAGCACTCAGCGCCAGTCTGTCTAGGGGGTTAGATCCTGAAGAACTGCCGGGCCGTGGCGCCGGTTTGAGCGATGATTTGCGCTTCAGATTCGGGTCTGTGAGCGGCTATGCCAGCGACTACCCAGGGTAAAAAAGCTGGTTCATTGCGATTATTTTTCGGCGAAAAAGCCATATTACGTGGCAGTAGATAGGGTGAGTCGGTTTCTACCATGAGTCGATTTAGGGGAATATCTGCGATAATTTTTTGCAGGTCGAGACCGCGTCTCTCGTCGCATACCCAACCGGTAATACCGATATGCAAGTCCAAGTCGAGATACTTGTAGAGGGTTTTTCGGTCGCTCGTAAAGCAGTGGATGACCGCGCTATGGAATTGATCCCTGTGGGCCTTGAGTATTTCCAGCTGCCTGGTTGCGGCATTGCGCTCGTGCAGGAAAAGCGGCATCACGAGGTCGATGGCAAGTTCTAAGTGCGCTTCAAATGAGCGCTGTTGGACGGCAGGAGCTGCCAGATTACGGAAAAAATCAAGTCCAGTTTCGCCGATGGCAACCACTGACGGGTGCGCTGCGAGACGGCGTAGACTCATCGGCGTCGATTTCGGATCAAATTGGTCGGCCGAATGCGGATGTATACCGGCAGTTGCGTACAACATATCTGGAAAATCTGCCGTATGGGTGGTGCATAGATCGATTGCTGCCTGGCTTTCGGCTATGGATGTACCGGTGATGACGATCTTTTCTAGATTGGCATTTTTCGCGTGTTGCAAGACCTCGGCAATATCGCCGTCAAAACGCTGACTCGATAGGTTGGCGCCTATATCAATGAGCATGGTAGGTTCCGGTTTACTAGTGTTATAAAAGCCGCTCGCGCTCGCTCGCTTGGAGCATCGGCGTGTTGATACCGAGACGGTGGGAATAGATTGCCGAGTACATCAAGACATTGGTGACATAACCACGGGTTTCTTTAAACGGGATGAGTTCTACCCAAATGTCGAACGGCAGTTCGCCTCGACTTCTTGCGAGCCACTTGGCGACGCGATCTGGGCCTGCGTTGTAAGCCGCCGTTGCGAGTATTCGATTGTTGTCAAAACGCCTTAACAGGCTCTTATAGTACTGTGAACCAATGGGTAGATTGGTTTCAATAGCGCGTAATTGCATTTTATTTCGGTATGGAATTGCAAACTTTCTTGCCGTTTCTCGGGCCGTAGCCGGCATAATTTGCAGCAGCCCTATAGCGCCAGCGCTCGAAGTTGCGCGTCGTTCAAAAGCACTTTCTTGTCGGGCGATGGCGAATAGAGTCGCGCTGGCAACCCCCGAAGATTGTGCCGCGCGCACTAGCGAAGTCTGATAGGCCAGTGGAAAGCGGATGACGATGTCATCCCAGTATTGGGCTCGAGCCATGGCCATAATCGCTCGGCTGTGCCACTGCCATTGATGGGTGAGGCTGGCAGCGGCCAGCCATTCGACTTGGACAAATTCACGCGTCGCCGCGTGCCACTCGCGATTGGCCTCGATGATAAATTCGTGAAAGTACAATTCGCGCGCGCGCAGCAGCGCTGGTATGGCGCTAACTCGCGCGCTCGTGGCCTCATCGACCTGTAATGGCCGATGATTGAAACTGTATTTTTGCTGCAGCTTTTCGCTGGCCAAAAAGCCATAAAAATCTCTTTCTAACGCCAGTTCCCGAGTCAGTTGGAGGCGATGGTTGGATTCTGATTGCGGTCTGTTTTCGAGGCTGCGAATCCGCCAGTAGCGCCAAGCACTGCGCTGTTGGCGTTTGGCGGAGAGCGCATCGATCCAGCGCAGCACGTCGGGCCAATTCTGCGCCTTGAGCGCGTGGCGAATACGCCATTCGATGACATCGCCGTCACGGTGAGTGTTGATGATGGCGCTGTGTTGTTGCAGATAGATGTCGGCCTGCTGTTGGTCGCCAACTTTAATCAGACCTTTCACCAGCGCAGATATCAGCGCAGCTGTATCGGTATCGGTCAACGTTATGCGTTGTTGCGCGCGTTGCCAGTTTTTAATCGCCTGTTGAGGATTTCGCGCAGCTGTATGGCGCAGGCTTCGGGCGACGATGGCAGCGGCTTGAGGCTCGTCTGCCAGTGAGTCGAGGCCCTTGTTAAACGAAGTGGCTTTCCGGTCGAGTTGGTAAAACGTTTCGGCGCGGCGCCTTGTTGCTGGCGCGGTCATAAAGTTTCGCGTATAGCGGGCTAGCGAATAGTTGCCGGCCAGTAATGCCAATTGAAAGCGTTGCCAAGCGTGTTGATCGTCAATTTTGTCGTGGCGGATCAGAATGTCAAAAAGCGCATTGCACTGGCGCGGTTGCGAGTTTTCGACGGTCCATAATTCGAGTCCACCGGCAATCGCAGCGGCGCGTTGTTGGCGGTGGTATTGGGCGATATGGAATTGACAGCGGCGCGCAGTAGTGGCCTCTTCGTCCCGATAATAAGTGAGGTAATTGGTCCATTGACCGCGTTTGGCGAGATACCCCAGCCACTTGGATCGGAGTCGATAGGCGAGCACTGAATCGGCGTTACGATCGAGGTAGTCAGTGATCTCAGCGCGTCGCGGCACACTCATATTGGCGGTTAGATCGGCATATTGAAGATAGGGGTAAAGCGGGTAGTCAGAGAGTTCCTCGCGCAGGCTGCGCAGGCCGCGCCAATTTCTCTGATCGACCATCCGCAGCGCTTTGATGTAGAGTGCGCGTTGCTCGGTTAAATCAGCATGTTGAGTCTCTACAGGTGCGTTGGAGACCGGGAGTGAGGCCGCAGATGGTGTGGCGAAAAACCACAGAGTCCATCCCAGTATGGCTAGCATTAGATGGTTGTCCGATCGCCGTGTTTCTTTCTGAGAACTTGGCTTCTCCGTGTTACGAGACTGCATCAACGATCATCACCTTTATTCAACCCAATCATAGATCTTAAATGATGCGTATTTTGGCATCAAGCAGATATCTACTTGTCGCCGGCGTCTTGATTGATTCGCACCGCGAGAATATCGCAACCGGTGCCGTGCAGTACCCGCGTGCTGGTGGACCCAAAGAGTAGCGATAAACCGTGCCGGCCGTGGGTGCCTACGACGATCAGATCGGCCGCTAATTCTTCTGCTAAACGGTGCATTTCATGCGCCGGATCACCGACTAAGACATGCTGTTGAGAATCCGCTAGCATCAATGATTGAGTCAGCGTGTCGAGTGCTTGCACGGCGTTGTGATAGAGTTGAGCGCGCACCTCGGTGAGATCTATGGGAATATCGGCACCATATGCCAAGGTAATTGGCTCTATAATATGGCATAGCGACACTCGGCAGACGGTGCCGCTGAATAGCTGATTGACACGATCGACAATTTGGGTCGACTGGGCGGATAGGTCGAGCCCGATGAGAATATGTTGGTAGCTTGACACAGCTTGCAACTCCTTTTAATCCAGCGGTGGCCAATTTTTTCAGGTATCGCTACAGAGTATTACACAATGATTTGGTTGTTAATAGCGGCGGTCATCTTGACGATAATTTCGCCATTGCTGTGGATGCGCTCTTCGCCGCGTCAAAAGCACATCGATCACCTACGTAGCTACGCCAGAACTGCGGGAATACAAGTGATACTCCATCGACGGCCCGACGCCCGCGATGACGAGGTGCGGTTGGAAACGGTCTGTTATCGGTTGCCCTGGAGGGGATTAAAAGTGGCCGATCACTGGGTCATTCATCGCTATAGCCAGCGAGGGTGGGAATCATTATTCTCCGGTTGGCGATGGTTTCAAGGAGAGGTTGAAAACGGGTTCTCTGAGGGATTGGGTGAAGCGATTGAAGGTATGCCCGAATCCGCGTCGGCTATACTCTGTAATGCATCGGGTATCGGTGTCACCTGGGGTGAGCGAGAAGATACTCAAGCGGTGGCAGCTATTTGCGCCAGTTTGTCGGATCTGCGAGAGCTGCTGGAAAAAAAATCGACCAAACCTTGACCTAATGGTATGCAAGCGCGTATATATGCGCTCTTTCTGGTATCTGATGACTTTAGGCTCGCCGCAGTCATCGACACGGTAAATTTAACACCAGGCAGTCCACGCAGTGGGCTCGCAAGGACATGGAGAAGGTAGTTCCCTATGGGTAAATCCCTCGTTATCGTCGAATCGCCTGCCAAGGCAAAGACAATCAACCGCTATCTTGGCAATGATTTTGTGGTCAAGTCGAGTGTCGGGCACATCCGCGATCTGCCGACTGGTGCCAGTCGCACGCCGACCGACCCGAAAGAGCGTGCCAGGCAGGCGGCGGCGACACGCAAGATGTCTCCGGAGGAAAAACAGATCCACCGGGAGAAAAAGGGCAAAAGCCAGCTATTTAACAGCATGGGGATCAATCCTGAAAATGACTGGAAGGCGCAATATGCAACGCTACCCGGTAAGGAGAAGGTAGTTGCTGAACTGAAAAAATTGGCTAAGAACGCCGATACCGTCTATCTCGCAACTGATATGGATAGAGAGGGAGAGGCGATTGCCTGGCATCTAACCGAGGTCATCGGCGGAGATCCTAGCCGCTATAAGCGGGTGGTTTTCAACGAGATCACCAAAAAGGCGATACGCAATGCGTTTGCCGACCCTGGCAAGCTAAATACTCACAGGGTAGATGCCCAACAGGCGCGTCGCTTTTTGGATCGTGTGGTTGGCTTTATGGCCTCGCCACTACTCTGGGAAAAGGTCGGTCGCGGTCTTTCTGCTGGGCGTGTGCAGTCGGTGGCGGTGCGCATGCTAGTCGAGCGTGAGAGAGAGATACGCGCCTTTGAGCCGGAAGAATATTGGACTGTTCAGGCAGACTTAGAGGATCGACAAGAGGCCGCGGATAGCGCAGCGGTCAAGGTTCGTTTCGATGTTAAAAAATACCGTGGCGCTGCCTTCAGGCCGACCAATGGTGAACAGACTGAGGTAGCGCTAGAGACCTTGCGTGGCGCGGAGTATGCGGTATCTAAGCGGGAGGATAAACCGACCCGCTCGAAACCGTCGGCGCCATTTATTACCTCGACTTTGCAACAGGCCGCGAGCACGCGACTGGGTTACGGCGTCAAGAAGACCATGATGATGGCCCAGCGGCTTTATGAAGCTGGTTATATCACCTATATGCGTACCGATTCGACCAATCTCAGCGCCGATGCAACCGCCGCCTGTAGAGACTATATTCAACGCATGTATGCGCCCAAATATCTGCCAGAGCAGCCGATTACCTACAGCAGTAAGTCGGGTGCACAAGATGCCCACGAGGCGATTAGACCGTCAAACGTGGATATCCTTCCGGGTGCGCTGGCCGATGTCGAGCCGGATGCGGCGCGGCTGTACCAAATTATCTGGCAACAATTTGTCGCTTGCCAGATGACGCCTGCGGAGTTTACCTCGACCACCATCACGGTTGCTGCGGCAGACTATGAAATGACCTGTAAAGGGCGGGTGACTCGCTTTGACGGTTATTTAGCCGTGATGCCCAACACCCGCAAAAATGATGAGGATGTCGAGCTGCCAGATTTGTCGGCCGGTGACCTGATGACGATGCTCGCATTGCTTCCGCAACAGCACTTTACCAAACCCCCGGCGCGCTATTCGGAAGCGGCATTGGTGAAAGAGTTGGAAAAGCGGGGGATTGGACGGCCATCGACCTATGCTTCGATCATTTCTACTATTCAAGACCGCGGTTATGTGCGCATTGAAAATCGGCGCCTGTACGCTGAAAAGATCGGCGACATAGTGACCGACCGATTATCCGAGAGTTTTTCTGATCTGATGGATTACAGTTTCACTGCGAATATGGAAGAGCGACTCGACGAGGTTGCGGCGGGCAAGTTGAACTGGAAGGATCTGTTAAATAAATTTTATGCCACGTTCAGCCAGCAGGTTGCCAAAGCCAAAGACGGTGATCACGGCATGCGCGCCAATGTGCCGTCGGTCACCGATATTGTCTGCGACAAGCCCGATTGCGGGCGGCCAATGACCATCAGAACCGCTGGTACAGGGGTATTTTTGGGATGTTCTGGCTACGCTTTGCCGCCTAAAGAGCGCTGCAAGGCGACGATTAACCTGACCTCGGGCGATGAGGCGGTGAACGTCGACGAAGACGACGAGGCAGAGTCAAAACGACTGTTGGATCGCTTTAGATGTAAATTGTGTAATACCTCGATGGACAGCTACTTGGTAGATGCGTCTCGTAAATTACATATCTGTGGTAACAACCCTGATTGCCAAGGATTTGCCGTTGAAAGCGGGCAGTATGTCATCAAGGGCTACGATGGCCCAGTGATAGACTGCGATAAGTGCGGGAGTGAAATGCAGCTTAAAACCGGTCGTTTTGGCAAGTATTTTGGTTGTACCGGTGAATTGAGCCCGGGAGAGCCGTGTAAAAATACCCGCAAGCTACTTCGCAATGGACAGGCTGCGCCCCCCAAGGTCGATCCGATCGCGATGCCTGAGTTGCGCTGTGAAAAGGTCGATGACCACTATGTGCTGCGCGATGGCGCATCGGGAATCTTTTTAGCGGCTAGCCAATTTCCAAAACATCGCGAAACGCGGGCTCCGACTGTGGCCGAGTTGCAACCCTACGGCGACCAAATCGACGCCAAATATCAGTTTTTGTTGGCCGCGCCAGTTAAAGATCCGCAGGGTTTACCGACGGTTATTCGCTATAGTCGCAAGACCAAAGAGCAATACGTGCGGAGTGAAAAAGACGGCAAGCCGTCTGGTTGGAGTGC
>CALGJN010000060.1:0-4105 GCA_937920185.1 uncultured Cellvibrionales bacterium
CGGTTGATTAGGGGCTATCAACTAGGGGCTATTAACTAGGGGCTATCAACTAGGGGCTATCTATTCGGCGCTATCCTTTAGGCGCTATCCTTCAAGCGCTATCAATCGCTGTTTTGGCGGGTGTCGGGCGCTTAATCGATTTGGTAGGTCTGCGTGACGAGCAATTTCACCATCTGTTGCGCGGCGCTCGACAGCGGGCGACGGCGGTGGGTAAACAGGCCGACGCGGCGCTCTATGCTACTGCCTGTAATAGGTCTGCAAACCGCGCCCAGCGCCTGCATTTGTCGCTGGCACAGGGCTGGTACTACGGCCACGCCGAGTCCGGCAGCGACCATGGAGCCGACGGTGGTGAGCTGATAGGCTTCAAAAATTTGTGTCGGCTGGTGCGCGCTGGCGACAATCGCCTCGTCGATCCAGCGCCGAGTGCTGGAGCCGCGATTGAGCGCGACTAAAGCGCCACTAAAAAGGTCGGTAAACGCCACTTTCATCGCGCTCGTGAGCGGATGTTTTGGGGGTAGTATGGCGATAAAACGGTCGTTAAATAACGACTCAAAGTCGAGCCCGTCAGCGCCGTCGCTCTGAAACGTAATGCCCAGTTCGACGCGACCGGATTTGACCGCGTCGATCACATCCTCCATAACAATGTCTTGAACATTGATGTTGATATTGGGGTGTTGGCGATAAAATTTTGCCATAACACCGGGTAGACAATTACTGGCGAACGAAGGCATCGCGGCGACGCTGAGCTTGCCCCTGTGCAAGGCAAACAGGCCGCGTAGATCGTCAAAACCGCCCTGCCAATCGTTCAGTAAACGTCGCGCTACCGGCAGGAATGCCGCGCCCTCTGGCGTTAACGCGACCGAGCGCGTCGAGCGGATAAATAATCGACCGCCGACGGCGTCCTCTAGATTGCGGATCGCCGAACTCAACGCTGGTTGCGAAAGGTGCAAATGCTCGCTGGCCTCGGCAAAACTGCCGGCGCCGGCGATGGCAACAAAGCCGCGCAGTTGTTTGACTGTGATATTGGGCGACATACAATTATGTTATTTTTTGGATTAATTGATCGTTTAATACTATTTGAGTTAATTATAGCGCTAGGGCATGCTAGGTCAAACGTTTACGATGGTACCTCTGGCTATGCAACCACCACTGCAACCACCACTGAAACCACCACTAAAACCACTCTGGCAGCCTACTGCGGAGCGCATTAACAGCAGTCATATGGCGCGCTTTACGCGGCGCGTGGAAACCGAATTAGGTCGTCAATTTAGCGGTTATGACGAGCTACATCGCTGGTCGGTAGAGCATCCCGAGCAGTTTTGGCAATGGCTTTGGAACGACCTAGAAATTATTAGTTCGCGGGATTGTGATCGGGTATTGACCGATGCCGATCAATTTCCTGGTGCAAGCTGGTTTGCTGGCGCGCGATTGAACTTTGCCGAGAATCTACTGCGCAACCGTTCGCAAAAAATCGCGCTGGTGTCGCGCTTGGAAAATGGCTCACGCCGCGTTATGAGCTACGCGCAACTCTTCGAACAGGTGGCTCAACTGGCCGCGGCGCTCCGTCGGGCGGGGGTTGTCAAGGGGGATCGAGTGGCCGGTTTTATGCCCAATGTCCCCGAGGCTGTGGTCGCCATGCTGGCGAGCAGCAGCATCGGGGCTATCTGGTCGTCCTGTTCGCCCGATTTTGGTATTAATGGCGTGATCGATCGCTTTGGCCAGATCGAGCCCAAGGTGTTATTTGCCTGCGATGGGTATTATTACAATGGTAAAACGCTCGATACATCGGATCGCGTTAGCGAGATTTGCCGGCAGATCCCATCGATCCGCCAACGGGTGATCGTGCCGATTATTGGTGCTGGCACGGAGATTGCCGATGCGCTGGATTATGCCGATTTTTTGCTCACCGACAATACCCCGCCGCTGGAGTTTGAGCAGTTGCCGTTTGATCACCCGTTGTACATTGTCTACTCGTCTGGCACCACCGGCGTGCCCAAGTGCATTGTTCACGGTGCTGGCGGCACGCTGTTACAGCAACTCAAGGAACATCGATTGCACGTCGATCTGCGATCTGACGACGTGCTGTTTTACTTCACCACTTGCGGTTGGATGATGTGGAATTGGCTAGTGGCAGGTCTGGCCTCGGAGGCGACGTTGGTACTCTACGATGGGGCACCGTTTTTTCCGAGCTCTAGCGCGATGATGGACATGGTCGATGGGGAGCAGATCAGCGTCTTTGGTACCAGCGCCAAGTACATAGACGCCCTACAAAAATCTGCGGTGACGCCGAGGAGCAGTCACCGGTTGGATCGTTTGCGGCTTATTTTGTCGACCGGCTCGCCGCTGTCTCACGAGAGTTTTCGCTATGTGTATCGCGATATTAAGGCAGATATCTGCCTGTCGTCGATTTCTGGGGGCACCGACATATTGTCTTGCTTTGTGCTCGGCAATCCAACCACGCCGGTTTGGGAAGGCGAGATTCAGTGTCGCGGTCTGGGCATGGCGGTGGAAATTTGGGATCCTAGCGGCCGACCGGTGCGCCAGCAAAAGGGCGAGTTGGTCTGTGTGCGACCGTTTCCATCGGCGCCGATCGGTTTTTGGAACGACCCGCAGGGGAAAAAGTACCACGACGCCTATTTTTCGGCTTACCCCAACGTCTGGGCGCATGGTGATTACGCCGAAATTACCGCGCAAGGTGGGGTAATTATTCATGGACGCTCTGACGCTGTGCTCAATCCAGGTGGCGTTCGAATTGGCACGGCAGAGATCTACCGTCAGGTTGCCAAGCTCGACGCTGTACTCGACAGCCTGTGCATCGGTCAGGACTGGCAGGGCGATGTGCGGGTCGTTCTGTTTGTGGTGTTGCGTGACGCAATCGAGCTAGACGATGCGCTGGTGCGTTCAATTCGCGCGGTCATCAGGCGCGACACAACGCCGCGCCATGTGCCCGCCAAGGTGATTGCGGTGACCGATATACCGCGCACCCTTAGCGGTAAAATTGTCGAGTTGGCGGTGCGCAATACGGTGCACGGTCGTGCGGTTACTAATCGCGATGCACTGGCCAATCCAGAGGCGCTAGCGCTGTTTAAAGATCTTCCGGCGCTGATGTTTTGAACTGATCTCAAGGACGGTATATTTGCGTATTCGGGGCTGGCTCTGGGCGCACACCGCGGCGCACATTGGCTCGATTATCGACCGTTCAGTGACGTCAAATGTTTGGGTGATGCTGTCGCATGCGCGATTGTTTAGAGCGCGTTAGTTAGACTGCACTATTAACGGTGTAGCGTTCAGTCGCCTTTGCTTAAGCTCGGTCGATTAGGCCCTGTTACTTGGGGCGCATGCAAAAATACCTGCGCGTGGATTGTTACCGTGCCGATCGCTTGCAGCCATCGAAGGGCGCCGCAGTGCATCCCGCGCATCCCTCCAGCGAGGACCGCAATCGTGGCGTTATGGCATTTTTTTCTTTGCTCAAGGCATTTGTTATACTGCGCGCCGTTCACCTGTCAGTGTTCGTCAGGGAACTCTGACGCTTTGCAGCATGAGTGGCGCGCGCGTCAACGGCCTGCAAGGCAAAAGCTTGCAAGTAGATAGCCGAGCAGCTCGGCATCAGCGAACAATAGTAGGTGACTATACCGGTTTACGACGTCTATCCCCGCACGGAGTTGGACGGCATTATTTGAATTAAATTAAAGTATGGAGTGTTGCATGAGTCAGAGAGAAGTTGTGGTGTTGAGCGGTGTAAGAACGGCAGTTGCAGATTTTGGCGGTGCCTTAAAAGATCAACCAGCCACTGAATTGGCGGGCAAAGTGGTGGCCGAAGCGGTCAGTCGTTCAGGATTGGCGGCGGCGGATGTCGGGCACTGCGTGATCGGCTCGGTACTGCATGGCGATCGACGAGATATGTACATTGGCCGCGTCGCAGCACTAAAAGGCGGGTTGCCGGTAGAGACGCCGGCGCTGACGGTCAATCGGTTGTGCGGCTCTGGGCTGCAAGCGCTGGTATCTGCAGCGCAAATGATTTTGTTGGACGACTGTGATGCAGCGGTTGCCGGTGGTGCAGAGTCAATGAGCAGGGCACCCTATTGGCTGCCAACGGCGCGCTTTG
>CALGJN010000061.1:0-11884 GCA_937920185.1 uncultured Cellvibrionales bacterium
TCTGCGAAACTACTCAATTCGAAACTACTCAATTCAAATCTATTCAATTCGAAAGCAATCATATTCGAAACTACTCAATTCGGAACTATTCAATTCGAAAGCAATCATATTCGAAACCACTCAATTCGAAACTACTCAATTCGAAACCACTCAATTCGGAACTACTCAATTCGAAACTACTCAATTCGGAACTACTCAATTCGGAACTACTCAATTCGAAACCACTCCATTCGGAGCCACTCCATTCGAAACTAATCATATTCGAAGGTCGTCTATTTAAGCGTATGCGATGCGTCGACAGTCTGCGGTGAATGCGTTATTTAGGTTATTCACTCACCACCCGCCAAGGCTGTCCCCTTTTGGGCGAGGCTTTGATCGCAGCGACTATATTGGGACTTCAAAATAGGCGTTTCGAAATCCGTTTTTATCATTGCCCCGACAATGCAGCGCCATAAAGGCAGCTAACGCAATAGCCACTACTATTTCGCTATGACTTAAGTATTGTTGAGTATTTATCGCTGATGTTACCCAGCACCCTAGGCTTGAGGCGATGCGGCGGCGAGCCCAGTCGAACGAGCGCCAACCCGAGACGCTGTTTGTGCTATCTTGTGAAATTGTCAATCGCATGGTGTGGCCCACCAATGAAGTCGCTATAATCACAGCTTTGTAAAACCCACGGTATCGAGGTGATCGATAATATGTCGGAATCGGACAACAGGCGAATTAACCCCATTGTTCCAGAGCGTGACGGCATGATTGGCGGTGCAACTGCCACTAGGTCGTCGAATAAAACGTCTAGCGCAACTTCTCGTTCGGCACCTGGCGTTGCCTTGGGCGGCGGTTGGAAATTCTTGATACTCGCGGTGATGGTTACGTCGGCCGCAGCCGCAGTGATTGGCTGGATGGAGTTTTCAACGCTTCAATCGAACCATCTGGCCTTGCAGCAGCGATTTGATAATCTTGAGTCGCGACTCAGCAGCACCGACGAATCGGTGACCCAGTCCGGCGCCGCGATGCAGCTGAAATTAAGCCGCCACCAGGATGAATTGCAAAAGCATTGGTCAGAAATTAGAAAGCTCTGGGGGGTGTCGAATGACACCAACCGAGGCAAGATCACGAAAAATGAAACCGATATCGTATTCCTAGCGCAAAAACGCGTGGCACTGGAAACGTCAATGACTGCGGTGTCGGCTCGGTTGGAGGCAGACAACAAGCGGGCGGCTACCCTGAGTGGTAATTATTTGGAGATGAGTGGCGATGTCGCTGAGATCCATAGCAAATTACGCGGTCTGCAAGACGCCCAGAGCCAAATATCTGCGGTCAACAAGCGCGTCGAGCGGCAACTAAAGAGCCACTCAGAGGCGATTGAGTCGATGGATGGTTTCCGTCGCCAGACCAACCAGAAGCTCTACAAACTCGAGCAATCGTCCAAACCGGCAGTCCCAGGTCCCGGTAAAACTGGCGAGTGAACGACTCTGCTCTTATATAGGGTTCACGGCGCAGAGTATTTTCGGTTATACTATGATTCTAACATGTTAAAGAAGAAAGGATTCTAGGGCGCGGCGATAGCTACTCGTTGGCGTCAAACGTCAATTAAAATTCAAGGATGAACATCATGAATGCAACTCGTGCGCTGTGCGCAGCTACATCACTTTTACTCACTTCGCTCGCCGGTCTCGCCAATGCAAGCGATGAGTGGTATATGGGCACCTCAGCCAGTCACTATAATCTCGATAGTTCTCGTGCTCAGCAGGATCATCATGAAAGCAACTTGCTCGGTCTTCAGGCGGGACGTTACCTGACCGATCATTTGGCGGTTGAACTCGGTTACGCGCAGCAGGCGGGACACGACGATCTCGATGCATTGTCTTTGAACGGCGTACTTTGGCTTGGTGACAAGACCGCTGGATGGGCTCCGTTTGCGCTCCTTGGCGTCAACCAATACGATTTTAATAACGGCTATAATTTGGCTGCGGGGCATGACGACAGTTCCACCCAACTCATGTTTGGGCTCGGCATCGCCAAGCGGTTAAGCGATAAATTTGACCTGCGCGCGGATGTCCGCCTGTTATCGGGGCACGACGAGGACGCTGAAGATGTTGGCTTTCATATTTCTTTAAACCGAATTTTTGGTACCCCAACTCCACCGCCGGTGATAATGCAACCTGCGGCCATGCCGGAGCCTCAAGTCCAACCCAAACCAGAACCCAAAATGCGCACCGTGGTGATTCGTTTGGACGTCAAATTCGCCTTTGACCAAGCGGTCGTTCTGTCGTTAGAGTCAGAGGATCTCAATACGGTTGCGGCGGCCATGCGAGCGCATAGCGACATACTTTTGGTGCTCGAGGGCCACACTGATAGTACCGGCAGCGAAGCCTACAATCTCGACCTGTCGACGCGTCGAGCCGCCGCAGTCAAAGACATTTTGATTGCCGATTACGGGATTGATGCCGGCCGCATAAGCGCCCGAGGGTTTGGTGAATCGCATCCGATCGATAGCAACCAAACGAGAGCGGGGCGCAAAACTAATCGCCGTGTTGTTGGTGAAATGACGTATACCGAGGTCGTGGTTGATTGAGATTGGAAGATTGATCGGCTATGGGCTATGGGCTATGGACTATGGACTATGGACTATGGACTCGCGGGATGGCACCCTAGGCGTTTTGGGCATGCTTAGCGTTTAGACGCTAAGCGACAGTGCAAATACGCTAGAAGCAGCAATGGGGCAGGCCATGGCAAGCAGTTTTTACTGGCACGATTATGAGACCTCGGGCGTCGATCCGGCGGTGGACAGGCCAGTGCAATTTGCCGGCTTGCGCACCGATGAGCAATTGCGCCCGATCGGCGAACCGCTCGTTATTTATTGCCGTCCAGAAGAGGACATTCTACCTCGTCCGGCGGCCTGTTTAGTGACCGGAATCACGCCCCAAAAGGCGCTCGAAAGCGGCTTTTCCGAGCCCCAATTTATCGCTCAAATCCACGCTGAACTCGCCGCCCCGGAAACCTGTTCGGTGGGTTACAACAGCGTTCGTTTCGACGACGAAATGACGCGCTATGCGCTCTACCGCAATTTTTATGATCCCTATGAGCGCGAGTGGAAGCATGGTAATTCGCGCTGGGATATCATCGACATGATGCGCTTGGCGCGCGCTTTGCGACCGGATGGCATCGAGTGGCCCAACCATCCAACGGGTCAGCCGAGCTTTAGACTTGAGGACATCACCCAAGCCAATAATATCGAACACGGTCAGGCTCACGATGCCCTCGCCGACGTGGTAGCCACCATCGAAGTGGCCAAACTGGTCAAACAGCGACAGCCGCAACTCTATGACTATGCGTTCGCCCATCGCGGCAAGCGCGCGGTAGGCAAATTTCTTGACGTACGACAGGGCGCGCCCTTTTTGCATGTGTCCGGTATGCTCTCGAGCGATCATCAATATGCCGCTCTGATGATGCCGCTGGCGGCACATCCCTCCAACAGCAATGCGGTGATTTGCGTGGATTTATCGTCCGATCCGCAGTTGCTTGCACTTCCCGCGGAACAGATACAGCAGCGACTGTTTACCGCCGCCAGCGGATTGCCAGAGGACCAGCGGCGCCCTGGCTTAAAACTAATCCACATGAACAAATGCCCAGTGGTGGCAACGCCCAAGTTGGTCGATAGAGCGACTGCCAAGCGGTTGGCTATCGACCTTGATGAATGCTATAAAAATTGGCAACAGTTGGGTCAGATGGAATTAACCGCCAAGTTACAACGGGTTTATGCGGAACGCCAATATGCGCCTAAAGTAGAGGCTGAACAACGCCTTTATGACGGTTTTTTAGCCGACCGCGACCGCGGTTTATTGGCGCAAGTGCGTTCCGCTGATAGCGATCAATTGTCTGGCGGATCGCTGCTTTTTAACGATCCACGCTACAACGAGTTGTTACTGAGTTATCGTGCGCGGCACTACCCGCTTACGCTAACGGCTGACGAGAGTCAGCAGTGGCGGGAGTGTTGTCTGTGGCGATTGACCGACGATAACTCGGGTTATTGCACGCTGCACAAATACCATGCCGAGATTGACGGATTGTTGAATGATATGTCAAACGACTCGCCCCAACGCCCTCTGTTACTGCAGTTGCGCAAGTGGGGCGAGCGCGTTTCCGAGCGTTTTTTACAAGACCAATAGCGCGTCTAACAACGCGGCTAGAGTGGCGGCTATAAACAGGCTAAACTGCCGGCTGTAAATACAGCATCGAGGATAGTCCGTGGATTTTACTGGCGCCCACATCGTCTCTATTGATCAGTTTGAACGGCCCGACGTCGAGGCAGTGTTTGCGGTTGCCGATCGGATGCAACCCTATGCGTTGCGCCACCGGGTGACCCGCGTACTCGAGGGGGCAATACTTGGCAACATGTTTTTTGAACCGAGTACGCGTACCCGAGTTAGCTTTGGCTCAGCGTTTAATCTACTCGGTGGCGAGGTGCGCGAGACTGCCGGCTTTGAGAGCTCTGCACTGGTTAAGGGGGAGTCGTTGCAAGACACCGCGCGGGTGCTCTCCGGGTTCAGCGATGTGATTTGTATGCGCCATCCAGTCGAAGGTTCGGTGGCCGACTTTGCGTCGGCCAGTCGAGTGCCGGTGTTGAGTGGTGGCGATGGTGCCAATGAACACCCAACGCAGGCGCTGCTAGATCTGTATACCATTCGCAAGGAATTGGCCGATCGTGGGCGATCTATCGATGGCCTTAAAATTGCTATGATTGGCGATCTCCGGTTTGGCCGCACGGTCCATTCGCTGGGTAAATTGCTCAGGTTGTACCGCGATATTGAGGTGGTGTTAATCTCCCCAGAGGAGCTGTCTCTGCCCGAAGATATCGTCGAGGCGATGCGCCGATCCGGTATCAGCGTGAGTATCTCGGATCACTTGACAGAGAATATCGCCGACGTGGATATCGTCTACTCTACACGGATTCAGGAAGAGCGTTTTCCAAGTAAACAGCAAGCAGATCTATACCGCGGCAAGTTCCGCCTCAACCAGGCTATCTATACCGAGTACTGTCAGCCCAACACGGTGATTATGCACCCATTGCCCCGTGACTCGCGCAGCGATGCCAACGAACTCGACAGTGATCTCGATAACAATCCCAATTTAGCCATTTTTCGACAGACCGACAACGGCGTGCTGGTGCGCATGGCGCTGTTTGCCATGGTCCTCGACGTTGTCGATCGGGTCGATGCACACGCGTACGATGTTCGCTGGTACAATGCGCGTCAAACCTAGTGCCTGTTGCGATTGCATCAATGACTGAATTTGACGAAATACGTCCCTACCGAGATGCAGAGGTGCCGACGGTGGTAAGACGTATGATTGCCGACCCGGAGTTTGTCGATCTCTTGTTGGAACGCCAATTTCCGGTTTTGGTGCGCTATTGCTCGGCCCTAATGCGTCCTCTACTGCGGTGGCGGTTGCGTTATCTAAGCCGCGGTATCCGCACCGTGCACGATCTTCAGATGATTATTTCCAAGCGTTTGGTGGCGCTGCTCGACAGGACCACCGACGGGTATAGCTTCAGTGGTATCGATACTCTTGATCCGAGCAAGGCTTACGTGTTTATGAGTAATCACCGCGATATCGCGTTAGATCCGGCGATGGTGATCCTTGGGTTGGTTAATGCCGGCAGGGAATCACTGCGGATTGCGATTGGCGACAACCTTTTGAGCAAGCCATTCGCCTCAGATTTAATCCGCATAAATCGCAGCTTTATCGTCAAACGATCGGTCACTGGCCGACGCGAGAAGTTGGGCGCGCTAAAACTACTGTCTCGCTATATTCGCCAATCTATTGGCACCGAGGGGGTCTCCGTTTGGATTGCCCAAGCCGAGGGCCGCGCTAAGGATGGTCGAGATCGAACCGAAACAGCGTTGCTAAAAATGCTCGCTTTGAGTCGTGATAGCGAACAGAGTTTTGGCGCTGCCATGGCCGAGCTAAATATTGTTCCAGTGTCGATTGCTTACGAATTTGACCCATGCGACGGTGACAAAGCGCGCGAGTTGCACGCCGCGCAACAGGGCGAGACCTATGTAAAGGGCGCCTATGAGGACTTGGACACAATCAAGAAAGGCTTTGTCGGCTACAAGGGTCGCGTACACATAACCTTTGGCGAGCCGTTGACCGGCGAACACGGGCTTCCGGATGAACTCGCAGGTGAAATTGACCGGCAGATTTTTTCCGGTTATCGCCTCTTCCCCAGTAATATTTGTGCCTGGCGATTGATCAATGTCGACGCCGATATACCCGATTTAAACCAGTTATGGCCAAATGAGGACTGGGCTGCAGCCGGTGAAAAATTTAATCAGCGGATCGCGCAGGTGCCAGCAGAACATCGTGATATTGTCATTCAAAGCTATGCCGCACCTGTGGCTGATCAGCTGTCCGATGCGCGCTGTCGAGGACAGTCTAATTGTTAGCCGATGAGACTAGAGACATTATTCAAAAGGGCTATCGGCGGTTTTTAAAGGCTCGCGAACTGAACCCGAGAATGGGTCAGAAGCAAATGATCGCCGCGGTCGCCAACGCCTTAAGCCATTCCGATCCAGACCGTCGTATTAGCGCGGTAGAGGCAGCTACTGGCACCGGCAAGACGGTCGCTTATCTGATTGCGGCACTTCCGGTTGCGCGAGCGGCAAAAAAAACCGTGGTGGTCGCCACCGGCACCGTTGCCTTACAAGAGCAATTGATCAATAAAGACCTGCCGGAACTGATCGCTGCCTGTGATTGGGACTATAGCTGCGCGCTGGTCAAGGGTCGCGGCCGCTATGCCTGTAATCTGCGGGTGCAACAGCACATTGACGCGTTGACCTCGAGTGACGCAGGTATTGCATTATTTGAAGATGAGCAGCCGTTGACCGCCAACAAGTACACCCAAACGCTCTATCGTGAGTTGTCCGCGGGACTTGACGATGGCAGTTGGAATGGTGACCGCGATACTTGGACAACACGCATTGACGACGACGAATGGCGACCGCTGACGGTTGATCGGCGACAGTGCTCTGGTGGGCGATGCCGCTACATCAATCAATGCGCGTTTTTTAAGGCGCGCAGCGATCTCGAAGACAGCGATTGCATCGTCGCTAATCACGATATCGTGATGGCCGACCTGGCGTTGGGGGGCGGAGTGATTTTACCGCCATTGGAGGACAGTATCTATATCTTCGACGAAGCTCATCGCCTCGCGGATACCGCGGTACGACATTTTGGCGCGGAGTGTCGGATCAACGCGAGTCTTAATTGGTTGGAAAAATTGCCGCGACAGTGCAAGGCACAGGCGCCGATCTTTGCCGATGATAATTCCTTGGTGGAGCAGTTGCCGCGCATTCAGGCCGGTGCTGAGGCGTTGACCGAATTGTTCACCACGCTCTATCCGCTGTGCAAGACCTATTTGGATAGTCGTGAATCGGGTGAGGACGGCTATCGATTTGCCCACGGCGACGTCGGCGACGCCATGCGTGCTATCGCCGTCCAAATCGCCGACCAATTGTCTACTTGGCTCGGACGATTGGAGGTCTTGGGGGATACTCTCAACGAGGCGCTGAGTAATCGACAATACCCAGTGGCCGCGACCGACCTAGAGCTATTTTACCAGCAGGTCGGCAGTTGGCAGGCGCGGGCGGAAAAACTCTTGTCACTCTGGCAGCGCTTGCGGTCAGAATTTATACCCGAAAAAATGCCCCTTGCCTGTTGGTTGCGACTCGATGATCTAGCCGCCGGAGGCTCTGACCTGTCGATTAATGCCAGCCCGATCAAGGCCGCCGAGCTGCTCGCGGAGCGCCTTTGGGGACAGACCTATGGGCTGGTATTGACCTCGGCTACGTTGCGGTCGCTGGGTAATTTTGACAGTTTGCGACGCGATACCGGGATGCCCGATGAGGCCAGTTGTATCGCCGTCGACGGGGCCTTCGATTATGCCAGAGCGGCACTGCTCAAGGTTCCTAGCGATGCCGTGGAGGGCAATCAGGTGGTGGCCCATAGTCGTTATTTGATCGACAATCTGCCCGCCATGTTTGCCAATCATGAGGGTACGCTGGTGCTCTTTTCGTCGCGACGTCAAATGCAGGAAGTGCAGGGCGAGTTGCCGGTGAAACTTCGCGGTGAGATCTTGATGCAGGGCCAATTTTCTAACCGAGAGATGCTCCGCCTGCACCGCGAACGCATCGACAGTGGCGATCGCAGCGTATTGTTTGGCTTGGCAAGTTTCGCCGAAGGAGTGGATCTGCCGGGTAATTACTGCCGACACGTGGTGATTGTCAAACTGCCATTTGCGGTGCCCAACGATCCGCTGCAAGAGGCGCTCAGCGAATGGGTTGAAAATCGTGGTGGCAATGCATTTTTTGACATTGCACTGCCGACTGCGTCGCTGCGCCTGACGCAGGCCTGCGGCCGGTTATTGCGCACTGAGACCGACACTGGCAGCGTGACGATTCTCGATCGTCGCATCGTGAGTAAACGCTATGGTATGCAGCTATTAAATGCTCTGCCACCTTTTGCTCGCGATCTCAATGCGAGCTGAGTTGAACGTCCTAGGTCTAAGTGCGTATTGCAGTGCGACGCTAGCACCGCTGCCGAGGATCGACTAGATGGCAAACGTACCCTGTAGATTTCGATTGGCGGAATTATTATTGGCTGTTGAGCAACATCTGCGAGATGCAGGTCTGTGGCAGTCGGAGCCGCCCGCGGAGGGTTATTTGACCAGCGAGCAACCCTTTGCGCTCGACCATCTGTCGCTGGTGCAATGGTTACAATTTGTCTTTATACCCCGACTACAGGGACTACTTGCCAGCGGTGAGAGCCTACCAGACAGCTGCGCAATTGCACCGATGGCGGAGGAATACTGCCGCCAGATGGGAATTCAAGCGGCGTCCCTGATAGCCTCGCTGAGATTAATCGACGGGGCTATAAGCGGTACACAAGAGCTGTAGGGATGCGCTGCGACTGAGGTTTTATTGCGGTCGCTTGCGCGGCGGCGCTTCACCGCGGTATTTCTTGTCCGCCGCCGGACTCTTGGCGCGCTTGGTCTTGTCTGAATTACGCGGCGCTGCTGGGCGATTCTTATCGCTGCTGACGGGGGGCTTTTTTGACGTTACTGCGCCGTCTTCGAGATCCTTAGTCGAGCGCTTTTTGCCCGCCGAATCGCGACTTAAAGTGCCCTTTATCGGCTTTTTTTCGGGTCGCTTAGCGCTGTTCCCCGAGCTTTTCTTGCGGCTCGATGGGGCCGATTTAAACGTCTTGTTGTCGCCATCGAGAACGCTTATTTTCAGCGGCTTTTGGCAGATGCGGACCTTGCGGAGATGGGCGAATAGCTCCTTTGGCATGCCGTCGGGAAGATCCACCGTGCTATGGTCATCGTGGAGCACGATCTGGCCGATGTAGCGACTTTCAATGTCCGCTTCGTTGGCAATCGCGCCGACAATATTTGATGGAGTAATGCCGTCATCGTTGCCCACTTCAATGCGATAGGTGACCATCGGAATCTCGCCGCGCTGGTGCGCACCAACGCCCTCTTCGGGCTCCACGCCGACTTTGGCTTGGAATTTTGCTTCGACTTTGGCTTTGGCTTCGACCCTCGGGTGAGCGGTAGGGCTTTTTTCGGCGCGCGTTTCGGTACGCGGCGTCTTGCGGTGTTCGGCGCGCGGCATTTTGCGCTCTGTGTCGCGGTCGCGGGGTCGATCGCGACGCTTGTCGTGGCTCGCCGGGCTCGGTGTTTGCAGCGCCTCAAGGCGTGGAAAAAGCGGTCTGTCCTTTTGATTTTCATGCAGCAGTGCGGCGGCGATATCGGTAATATCCATGGCGTGTTGAGCGCTCATGGTCTCGATCAGTTGACGAAACTTGCCGAGTTGCGGCGCCTCGACCGATTTGACTAACTGCTCGGTGAACTGCTGGATACGCAAACCACTGACTTCAGCGTTGCTTGGCAGTACCAGTGGACTGATGGTTTGGCGGGTCGACTTTTCGATCGAGCGCAGTAGGCGGTTTTCTTTTTGGGTGACGAACAGAATGGCGATACCGTCGCGTCCAGCACGTCCGGTGCGCCCGATGCGGTGGACATAGGACTCATTATCATAGGGCACGTCGTAATTGATTACGTGACTGATACGCTCGACATCCAAGCCGCGGGCGGCGACATCGGTGGCGACAACGATATCGACCTGGCCCTTCTTCAGGCGATTGATGGTGCGTTCGCGTAGCGTTTGGCTGAGATCGCCATTCAGGGCCGCAGACGAAAAGCCGCGCGCCTCGAGCTTTTCTGCGATGTCGACGGTTGAGGATTTGGTGCGCACGAACACCAACATGCCATCAAAAGTTTCGACTTCGAGGATCCGCGTCAGGGCATCCATCTTTTGGTGGCCCTTGACCATCAGGTACTTTTGGTCAATGCGCTCAACGGTCTTGGTTTTCGCCTCGATGCTGACCCGTTGCGCATCCCCTAGGTAGGTCTGTGCAACACGCCTGATCGCCGACGGCATGGTTGCAGAAAACAGCGCACGCTGACAATTTTCTGGGGTCTTCGAGAGAATTGTTTCGACATCGTCGATAAAGCCCATGCGCAGCATTTCGTCGGCTTCGTCGAGTACCAAACCGGTGACGCGGCTGAGATCCAAGCTGCGTCGGCGCAGGTGATCGAGAACTCGTCCGGGTGTACCGACAACGACATGGGTGACGCGCTTTAGGCCGCGCAGTTGGCCTTTTATATCGGCACCGCCGTATATTGGCAGGACGTGGAAGCCCTTGATATGTCGCGCATAACTTTGAAATGCTTCGGCTACCTGGATTGCCAGCTCTCGCGTCGGCGTCAACACTAAGATCTGCGGGCTGTGCTGTTTATCGTCGAGGCGACTCAGTAACGGCAGCGCAAAAGCGGCGGTTTTACCGGTTCCAGTTTGCGCTGTGCCAAGCAGATTTTCACCGTTCAGAAGAATCGGTATACTCTGGGCTTGAATGGGCGAAGGCACTTCGTACCCCAGTTGTTGCACAGCTTTTAGAACGGGTGCTGAAACACCCAGTGAAGCAAAGTCGACAGTTGACATAGGATCCTGTGGCAGGGCGCGAGCCCATAGTGGGGAGGGCGCGATTATACGGCTATCACGGCTGCTATTAAAGCTTCTATTGAGCTGATTGCGATTACTGGGTGTATTATACAGAGATATTGTTTAAAACGGCGCGCAAACCGCCGCGCCACGGGCTTGTATGCAGCGCTAGAGTGCTTGTTGGCGCAGCGCCATTGGTGGTCTAGAAAGTGAATGGAGCGATAAATTGAGCGAACTGTTTTTGGTGCGTCATGCTCAGGCGTCTTTTGGTGCCGATAATTACGATCAATTGTCCGACTTGGGCATGCGCCAATCGCGTTGGTTGGGCGAGCACTTTTTGCATAGAGGCGTGCAATTTGATCGCGCAATCGTCGGTGATATGCAGCGTCATCACCAGACGTTGGATGGTATTTGCGAGGGGATGGGTTGGCAAGATAGCCGACGCTTGGTGCTACCCGGATTGAACGAATACAGTTTTGTCGACTTAATACAGTCGTTTGTGGCGCAGAATCCGGAACATCCGTTAATCGATGATTTGGCCGCCGACCCAACCAATAAGCAAAAACACTTTCGTCTGTTGCGTTTGGTCTTGAGCGCCTGGGGCCGCGATAAGTTGATTGACGTGGCGGAAACATGGCAGGTGTTTAGCCATCGCGTTCGCGATGCTCGCGAGCAGATACAGGCCTTGGCTCGCCGCGGCGAGGTGGTGCTGGCGATTGGTTCGGGGGGGTCGAACAGCACGTTTATGGGACAGGTTTTAAACGCTCCGGTTGAGACCATCTTCGATTTAAATTTACAGTCAAAGAATACCGGGATCA
>CALGJN010000062.1:0-2863 GCA_937920185.1 uncultured Cellvibrionales bacterium
TTCTCCTAAAAAGACGCTGAGGGCTCTGTTCTCCTAAAAAGACGCTGAGGGCTCTTGATCCGCTGAGGGCTCTGTTCTCCTAAAAAGACGCTGAGGGCTCTGTTCTTTTAAAGTGCCGCTGAGGGCTCTGTTCTCCTAAAAAGACGCTGAGGGCTCTGTTCTCCTAAAAAGACGCTGAGGGCTCTGTTCTCCTAAAGTGCCGCTGAGGGCTCTTGATCCGCTGAGGGCTCTTGATCCGCTGAGGGCTCTTCCTCGAGCGCGCGGGATTGGGCTCTCAGCCACAAGAGTTGATATCCGAGCCCGACGGCGTAGAGCGCCAAAAATGCTAAGTGAAAATTAACCACTAATGGGTCGTCAAAGGAATCGACAAAGGGATCGCCCAACGGCAGTCGGCGCAGAAAATCGGTGATTGCGGGGATCATATGGAATAGCACGGTACTGGTGTAACCGATGGCCTGAAAATATTTCGACGCTGCACCAAACAGTGCAAACTTTTCCATCACCGCGCCACCGGTAACCGCAACCAAGGTTAACACCGCGAGCATATGGGCGATACCAAAACCGCCTTGGTTGTAGATGCCAAGCGCCGATCCCGCGACGATAACCGTCAGCAGCAGGTAGATTTTTCCCACCCACGATGCCATTGAGATAACTCTATATTTGACCAACGTGTAGCCCGCGCTGAGCAATGCAAGAACACCCAATACGGTGTGAAACCAACCGAGCCATGTCATCTCTGGCATCATTAACCCCCTCTTTTATTTGCACATAAGTTTTTCGTCAGTATCACGCAAAATGTTACCGCTGTAAACATCAAGTTTGCGATATACTAGGGCAATGGTTTATCACCGTAAGAAATTAAAAGCTGAATTGCTCAACACCGCCTATAGATTGTGCGAAACAAATGGCTCGGAGCAACTTAGTCTACGAGTCCTGGCTGCCGAAGTTGGCGTCTCGCACACGGCTGTATACAGGCATTTTAAAAATAAAAATGACCTGTTGACGGCGATAAAAACCGAGGGCTTTGATAGATTGGGAAGCGTTTTACAGGTTAATTATGCCGGCCTAACCGCAACTCAGGCGATGGATGAATTTGTGTTAGCAGCGGCTAATTACGTTCAATTCGGACTCGAAAATCGTCAAATTTATGCATTAATGTTTAGTCAATCAGATGTTGGACTCAACAACAAGGACTTGGCAGACCAACGCCAAAGAGCCTTTAACTGCCTCATTACAGGAGTGGCAAAAAATTTCGAGCTTGATTCGCCAAAACAATGCCTCAATAAAAGCTATCAAATATGGGCATCAGTTCATGGGTTGGTAGATATTTTATGCCATCACAATCCGGATGACGAGATCCAAAGCAACGTCGATTGGATAATCAACAACTTAACAACATACTTGGTAGAAACCAGTTTTAACAAACCTACCTATGGGGCCTGATAAGGCTCCGCAACGTTAACAAAAATAGTTCGCAGATGGTCACTTTCGAGCATCTTTCAGCGAACTGCCAATAAAATTAGAGTTAGTGCTGGAAGAATTTTTAGGTTTCCCGACTGGCGTTAATGTCCTGATTAGCATTGCGCAAATACCGTCAGGCTAGAGGATTATTCTACCAGCGTAGCTCAACACTGGGCCAATCGTGGGTACCTCCTAAAATGCGGTAGTAGCAAACTTGGCGTTACCGATAGAAAAATAACGATCAAATACAATAGAGCAGCCATCATTGCGCTCTATAGCCAATAGATCGGTTGCCTGATGATCGCTCAAACCGTGCACCAAAATAAAAACTGAGCGGTGGCGGGGAGATCTAGATAAGCCCCAAAGCCGTCGCGGTTTTGCATATCAGCCGAATACAGAGAAATATCATCGTCAGTACTGCGCATGGCGAAGATAGGCATTGGCTTTTCATGCAAACACCTATCTTTAATAGGCTTCATTAAGACGCCAGCAACGGGTGCCACTGCTCTCATTACAGCACTGGAGGTACAAGCCAACAGGTCACTCATATCGCCCCCCGTCGAGAAACCCGTAGCAAGAGTTTTAGAGCCGCTGAGAGCATCGTGGCGATGCAGTTTTAAAATAAGTTGGCGGGTAGAGTCAAGGTCATCAACTAAAGAGTCAGCATTAAAATCATGGCCTACATTGAAGAAAGTTTCGTCTCGCGAATCGATGCTGGCCTGTGGGTATGCAACAATAAAACCGTCGCGATCTGCAATTTCGTGGTGTTGTGTGTACCGCATGACGCCCTTCGCAGAACCTGTATATCCGTGAAAGACCAACACAAGTCGCGTATTTGACTGGATGTTTTGAGGTATTTACAACCAATAGACACGCTCTAGACCGCCGTGCCAAGGGTATTTTTTGACGGTGATTCCCTGTTCTGTCGAACAGCCACACAGCGCAGCGACTGATCGCCGCCGCACTCAAATACAAACTACGCTAGACTCTACCAATGATGATTAACTAAACCCAAAAAGCATACAAATGTACCCTGTCCAAAACCACCTTACGATACGCTGGGTTATGTCATGGAGATGCACTGAGCGCACAACGATGAAAAAGCCCTGTTATCGCACTGTGTCTGTGTACAGGTTTATTTCTGGCGGTATTTAACCGAGCACGACACCTTGTGATGGATCTAAACATCTACCGATGCAGCCGCAATAGGGTTGCGCGAACCGCACCTTTATCTGCCTCCTAAAGCAGCAGGTTACAGACGCTTATTAACGATCACCAGCAACAGTTTATGGGCAGTTCTCAAACAATACCGCTATGCCCTGACCGCCACCGATGCACATGGTGGCAACTGCGTAGCGCCCGCCGGTGCGCCGGAGCTCATAAAGCGCCTTGATCGACATAA
>CALGJN010000063.1:0-9349 GCA_937920185.1 uncultured Cellvibrionales bacterium
CATGCTGTTCGGTCAGGGAATAATCGGAATCCCTAAAGTAGTAATTGACGCGTTTTAACCAGCGATTGTTGAAGAGGTAGGCGCCCTCTAGATTGAAGACGTCAGATTTAGTGCTGGAATATATCCGCTCTCCCTCATGAGGCTCTTGCTTGCCGTGCTCGTCTCCATGCTCACCGTCGTGTTCATCTCTATGCGGGTCACCGTGAAAAGGGATTCCGTAAAGACTCTCGACCTGGTTGACAGATACCCCAAAATACCCCCAGTCGCCGGTTTTGGAGATACCCAGTCTTTTTGAGGTTGACTCAAAGTCTGAATTAGCTAGTTTATCCAAACTTTGCTGGTGCTCTTTATAGACGTCATATTCATGGCCTTCATCTTGATGGCCTTCGTCGTCATGTCCGTCATCTTTATGGTGTTCGTCGTCATGATGCGGGTCTGCGTCGGGCTCCTCCTCGCGATGAAGCAGCGCTCCGCTTGGAACGTCGAAATCGTCGAACTGCGAGTCCTTATAGGCAAAGCTAACATTTAAGCCGCCGACAGTATTTTCATAAGACAGCTGGTGGGCTTCGCCATCGTTGACCGATTGACGCTCTAAGCCCAGTCTAAAAGTCGGCGTTGTAAAGTCCTCTCTGGCGATTGTTTTATCGACCACATTGATAATGCCACCGATCGACCCGTTCGCGTGCAGCAGCGAAGAAGGGCCTCGAACCACCTCAATTTGTTGCACGTTATTCATATCAATATCATTGATATGATCGCCCCCGAGTCCGGAGACGTCTCTTACCGCCATTCCATTATTTAGCACCTTGACGCGGTCGCCCGACATGCCCCTGATCACCGGTTGGCCAACCGCCGAGCCATAATCCGTGGACGCCACTCCCAGTAGTGAATCCAGCGATTCGCCGAGACTTTGAGTGGCAGCATTGGTGACATCATCACCGCTCATTACGTGCAGTGGCCTTTTGTTGACACCGGCTGTTTGATGCACATAGGCAGAGGTCACGATAACCTCGTCGATTGAATCGGCACGCGCGGGCGCGTCTCTGGTTGCAGCGCCATTGAGTTGATCAGACCCAGCGGAGTTGGCTAGCGCCGGTAAACTGAGACACGCAAACACCCATGCGAACATAGGCGACAAAAACGAAATATTCATTTAAACAAACCCTTAAATTTGCTAAATAAACGGTAAAGTAGCGAATCACTAGACGATCGATTAGACAAGGCGGGCTCGCGCGCAAAATAGAGGGTGACGGTGACGGGCTAGATTGTTGACCGCAAGGTCTGGGTATGGCGCGCGGGCAGTCGCCAACGGTTTGCCGTTCAACGTGCCATGATCGGCGAGCGAATCGTATGTCTGACAGCACTGACAGTCGACAAGCGCTGCTGAATCGCCCAGCGCGTGCTCAATATGCACAGTCGCATGCAGCGACAAATTGACCATCGCGAGCAGACAAGCAAAACAAAGCAATCTGATCAGGAAACTTATGGGCGAGAGCCTAGTCTTTGATATTTGAGCTGTCAACCTACGCAAAACAGACCTTCGATCGAAAAATCTGCGGTTTTTAACGATTATTCAGATAAGATTAGTCAGGTAAATCTGCGAAATGCCAATAGCGCGTGCCCTGTAAATGGTGTTCGGGTTCGACCATGGCAGCCGCGAGCTTATCCGCCGCGACACTCCTGTAGCGGCTCAAACCACCGATAAAAATGGGCTCGACGACTTTAGCTAGGTGCTGCGCGATACCCTCTAGCATCCGCCGTTGCTCGCGCGCGCCAGTCAAAAGGCCGGGGCGAAAAATATTGACCGCGGCAAAGCCCAGTCCCAACAGCGCGTCTTCAACCTCGCCCTTGGTGCGAAGATAAAAATTAGCCGACCTTGCATTGGCGCCCACAGACGACACCAAGGTCAGCATAGTCGCCCCCGACGCCCTCGCTCGCTCTGCCACCGCCACCGTATAATCGAGATCGACCTTTCGAAACGCAGCGCGACTGCCGGCGCGTCTGATAGTAGTACCCAGACAAACGTACAGATGTTGGCATGCAGGTATCTCAGCACCACCCAGCAAGGCGTCAAAATCGACCAGCAATTGCTCGACGCCATCGGGGAAATCGGCCACCCGACGCCGGGTCAGCGCGATCACTGGCGAATGCTGCGCCGTCAATTGTTCGACTACATGGCGTCCTACCAAACCGGTGGAGCCGACTACCATCGCAGTGTTGCTAGATTCAAGCGCCATTTTTTGCCCTCTGCCACGGCTGTTGCCGCACATCAATCCGCGCTACTAAAAAAATCAGCATGGTGCCATTCGCGCTGACTTTTAACCAATCCCGCGGTCTACTCAACCAAGCGGTTGCGCGCTCCGCGGGTGGCCAGCACCCAGATACAAACGCTATCGCTACTGTGATGAATGGCTTTTAATTCATCATCCATGGCGCAAAGGTGTTGTGGAATTTCGGCTTTGATGCAGTACATTATTGCACTCCCTGTGGCGTTTTAGCACCTGTAACCCGGCCATCCATTGGCGCGAGGCAAGCTCTGTTGGCATCACATGACTCCCCTATATGACCGCTAAAGGGGGCCGAATGAGGCGTAGTCATAATCTGTATCTAGCGCTAAGTTTAAGCGGTTATAGGAAGCGAAATCGCTTACCAAATGAATAACCTGAATCACACCCTTATTGCTCAAACCGATACTTTTAAGGCCCTCAACATCGGCATCGGTGATCGCTTCCGGCGTCACATTGACCTTGTCCGCGAACTGCATCAGCGTCTGCGTCCGCTGATCGCTAGCGGCTACCGCGCCCTGCGCCACCAACGCCTTGGCATAGGCCGCACCAGCGCCCAGACCGTCGGCCAGTATGGTGCAAAAGGCGCCTGTACAATAGGCACAACCATTGCCCTTGGAAACAATAATACCGACGTGCTGGATTTCGTTCATACTCAGTTCGCAGTTTTCCCATAGCGCTTTGGTGAAGCCGAGTTTGTGTTTCATCAACGCCGGATCGTTGAGTTCTAGGGCGAAATGATTGGGCACTATGCCCTCCATTTCGGTCACCCAAGCAAAAATTCCTAAGATCTCTGGATCGTTAATTGTGTCGGTATCAATCAGTGGCAATCTGGCCATGGCCTGTCCTTAAGTTCAAATAAAACGTCGATGCTATAACATTGGCCGCTGGTCAAATATTCAAATTCTGCATGCCGCATGCCGAAACTGCATTTGGTAGTTTTAACCAGTATCGCATCGCGATTGTCACCTAAACAACCATCACGCGCGCAATCAATGCGCTTTGCAATAAAATGCGCTTTGCAATAGACAGCGCCATAGCCCGTCAATAGGTATTCAGATATAAAATGCCAAGGCTATATACACCCCGCAGCTGACCTTGATTCCCGGCTATTTTCGGGTTTAAACATCTGCTTGGTAATTTCGCTCGGCACCTCAAAAACATATAGGCTTAAGCGCCAACTGAACACCCTAAGCCATTAACTCGGCAATCCCGGGGGAGGCATCGATATGTCGCTGACTGACATCGCGATGAATCGCCGCATACAGCGTATCGATCTCCGTGGCCTGCGGAAACAGAGCGCAAAATCCGCGATGCTCCGGTTCAAGCGCTAACCGCGCCGCGCCAATAAAGTGCGCCAAGAACAGTCGTGGATCCTCCAGACCCACCGAGATACGTAGCGTAGTTGCGGCAATCCCCGCCTCGGCAAGGGCGCTCTCGGACAACTCCGAATGGGTCGTCATCGCCGGGCACAGGGCCAGCGAATTGGTCTGACCGAGACTCACCTGCATCCCCACTGCGGGTTCCAATGCATCCAAAAAGCGCTTAAAGAACCTTGGATTAACCGGTGGTCGCCCATCGCGACCCTCCATGTCGAGGGTAAACAATGGCGCGGGTAACCCGAGGTACATATGCTCTGCCAACAGCGCGTGATTGGCGTTTTCGGGAAGCACTGGGCAGGACACGTTGATATCTGGATGAGCCGCCAGCACCCGAGCCAGCAAAATGGTATTGATGGTCTTTTGCAGTATGCGCATCTCGTAGGTCTTGATGCCGTTCAATACCTCAAACGCCTTGTCGGCATCCAGAAACCCGCCCTTGATGTAATACACGTTCCAAAACAAGCTCTCATCCCAGTTGACGGTGCGTGGACTGCCGTCCGGCCATGTCACGTCGGTACTGGTGTGCTTGGGTATAAACATATCCTCATTGCGACCAATCACCACACCGGCGGTAGTGGTGCCGGTGCCGGTCAATTCCTTGGTGTAGGAATGCACCACAAAATCCGGGCGCTGCATCCCATCACTGACTTTTAGCAGCGGATGCAAAAATGGCGTACCCACGGTGGAATCAACGATCACGCGGAAGCCTTTTTCATGGGCAATTCGACTGATACCCGGAACATCGAGAACGTAACCATGTGGGTTACATGGGCTCTCTAGGTAGATAAAAACGTTGCGGCCCTCGGCCAGTCTGTCGGCATGGGTTACCATCAGCTCATCTAACGCAACAGCGAACGCCGAACCGTCGTAACCATCGAACCAACTCAAGGCGATACCCAACTTGGATTCCTTGGCGTACCAATCATGCAGCAATTGATAGGATCCACCATAGATATTGCGCGACGCCAAAACGATGTCATCGCGATTCACCAGGTGACTCATGATGCCGTCAATGGCTGCCATACCCGAGTTGAAATTCCACGCCATATACCTGTTGGCCTCGGCGCCGCACTCGAGATCGACGATGTGGTTGGCAAGACTCACCGAGGTCGGATTCATCAATCGTGAATAAATATCATGCAGTGGTTCGCGGCCACAAAAAGCGTCTTCTACCCATTCGGTGCAGGCAAATAGATAGGTTGCTGTGCGGGTAATCACCGGCGTCGCAGAAAAAATCGCGGCAACATTGTCAAATAGCGGATAGGCACCTTTGGTGGCGAACCCCGGATGGTCGGTGGTGATCGATTGATAGGATGCACGCAATGGGTTTTGTAGCGTATCGAGGATTTTGGCCAACTGGAAACTAATGAATCGCTTGGCGTTAAACCAAGCAATGCGGTCTTGACGGTCGATAGTGGCGAGGCCATCGATGGTTATTTTCCAAAGATCATGGGTCGCCTGGTTGGCCTCGTAGAGCCGACTGGTGAGTTCTACCATGGACCTGCCAAAGTCACTGTCGGGATCGATACCAAAGTGTTGCGCCTGTTCAATCGCCAAATGCTGTGCGCTATCAACGTTGGTGGTATTGCGCAGCGGGCTCAGTTGTCGTCGCTCTTCAATCGCCATAAGGAAATTTTCCAAAATTATGTGAGACAACTTTAGCACCTATTAAACAGTCATATTATCCAAATTCTGCTACAATAAAGTCTAAAATTAGAGGAAATCACTATATTTAACCATGGATAATCTAGATGTTAAAATCCTGCGCGAACTGCAACGCAACGCGCGCATTACCAACCAAGAATTGAGTGAGCGCGTCAGTCTATCGCCGACACCTTGTTCACGACGGGTCAAACTATTGGAGCAGGCAGGTGTGGTCAAGGGCTACAGCGCCATCATCGACCCAGAACCCTACGGTCTCCCAGTGATGGCCTTTGTGACCGTGCGGTTGGCAAAACAGGCGGAGCACGAAATCGCCACCTTCGAAGCAGCGATTTTGCAATTGGAACAGGTAACTGCCTGTTATTTGATGTCCGGTCGCCAAGACTATTTACTGCAGGTGTATGCCGCCTCGCTAAAAGATTACGAGGCCTTTGTACGCAGTAAACTGACGCGGGTTATCGGCATCGCCGAAATAGAAACCCACTTTGCCTTTGGTCAGGTCAAGCGCTCGCAGCTCTTACCAGAGCCCAGAATCGGCTAGCTTGCGATTGACCTTGCGGATGTTTTGCTAGTCTTTGTGTGGTTCGACCAAGAATTTTTCGCCGGTCGCCTGCCGCGCATAAGCCCTAATAATTTCTGGCTGCAGCATCTCCTGAAAAGAAATATGTCGACTATAGTGGCTGGCAAAGGTGGTGTGAATTTCGCTCGCCACCCGCTGGCGCATCTGTTGAAATGTTGGCATGCCAAAACGCCCAATCATCGGCGTGAGCAACCAACCCCCGAGTCCCCACTGCATTCCATAGGCGCGATTGAGTACCGTCGGCGTGGGATCTAAGCCACCGTATATATAGACCTGCTTGTGGGTGTCTGAACCATAGCGGCTGTATTCGCCCGCGGCTTTGTTGGCTGCCACCTCCATGCCAGACAAGATCTGCCCGACCAACTTACCACCATTGCCGCCACCCGTGGCGTCAAAACCTAGGGTCGCACCGGTGGCTACCAGAGCCTCGATCAAACTCGGCATAAAATTCTCATCGCTGGTATTGCAGACGTACTCGGCACCTAAATTCTTGAGCAAGTCGACCTGCTCAGATTTACGCACAATATTGACCAGAGGAACGTTTGCATCGCGACAAATTTTGACCAGCATTTGCCCGAGATTGGACGCCGCTGCGGTGTGCACCAGAGCGCTGTGATTTTCCAGCTTCATGGTCTCGACAAAGCCCAGCGCCGTCAGTGGATTGACGAACGAAGACGCGGCTTGCGCGGGTGTCGTTCCCGCCTCCATGACCAGGCAATTGTTCGCCGCAAGACATCGATAACCGGCGTACATACCGCCACCGGCAACACCGACCGTTTTACCGACTAATCCGGCCGCGCCCTCGCCTGCGGCCTCGACCACGCCACTGCCCTCATTACCCGCCGGCATTGACTGCCCCACTCTGGCCGTCATAGTGCGCATAAACTGCTCGTGAATTTTCATGCTGGTGACGGTGTCGTCGCCGGAACCTGAGACCTTAAGGGTATCCAGATCGGCTGCAAAGCTGATCAACAACCCCAGATCAGATGGATTGATCGGCGCGGCTTCGACCCTGATTAACACCTCACCCTCCTTTGGTACGGGTTTTTCAACCCGGGCGATGGATAGTTCGATGCTGCCATCGTCGGTCACGGTTGAGCGTATTTCTTTGGTCATTTCACTGCCCATAGGGTTTTTCCTTAGTTTTTGATAAAAATATTAAACGATCAATTCTCTGTGCATAAAATCTTTATTATCGTCTTTTAAAAAACTGCAGTCTGCAGAGTTATATTATGAATTATTTTATAATCTAAAATGCCAGCTTCAAGCATCCACAGCCAAAACCTGTTAACGATCGATAGAAGCGCCGTTTATACCAACATTCGTTTCACTGCGCGACTGTGTTGATCGATAAAATGATGCTTTAGAGCGCCCAATATGTGGGCCCCTAAAACGATGTAAAGTAGGTAGGGCAACAGATATTTATGCAATGCTCCCCAGATAATGTAAGCGTCACTCGGCGTCCACAAAGGGGCAAGCTCCCAGATGAAAAAATAGGTGGGGTACCCGTGGTAACTGGTCATCATAAAACCTGTTACCGGCATACATAGCAACATCAAGTAGAGCGTTGTATGCGCAGCGCGGGCTAGCTTTCGCTCTAGCGACGTCAGCGCTGGATCGAGACTCGGGGGCTGCGACACCCGGTTCCATGCCAATCTAATAAGCAGTAACAAAAAGACGACAACACCCAGCGTTTTGTGAACTACATAGTATGCATTTCGATAGCCATGATCCTCCGGAATCATCGAAGAAAAAATACCTGCAGGGATCAGCGCAAGGAAAAATACCGCGGTAGCCCAGTGCAGCATCCGCGATACCCGCCCGTATTGATGCTGCTCGTTGGTAGCGGCTAAAACAACAATTTCTTTGCTGTTACTAGCTGCCTGACGCTTTGCCGCCAACAACAGCAGTAACCCAGCCAACAATGCAACGCAGGCTTGCAGCCAAAGTAGCATGGGTTTGGCTGAATCCAATGGTGTTTGATTGGCCTTCGGATCCTGTAAAACACCCGAGTATGTAACAAAACTGAAAAACCATATGGCCACTGCAAGGCACCCCAGCGCGGCGAGGACGGTGCCAAAAACTCGGACTTTAGGGGCGCTGTAATTTAATGCCCACGCAGTTACAAATGAGACAATCACTATACATAGAGCACTCCAGCTATCCAAATCACCAGCGATTCGGAGCGATTGCACATACGCGTCTGTCGCCGGCGCAAGCTCGCCATCCCCATAGATACGCGAGGCCAAGCCCAACGTCAAAAGGCCAACAGACATTATCAGAAGATGGCGCATTAAATAATTGACCTCTTAACACATTGGTAACGACAGAGTCCGCTAGGCCCCACACAACACTCTCTTTTTCTCCAACAATCGGGTGATATGAACGGCAGCAGGTTTAAAACAGTGTGCCAGTACCGGAGCATCGATCGTTTACAAGAGCGCCAAAGCTGTATTATTCAGGTATTATATAATCTGATAAACCACTTAAATCGAATAAAACTATTGCTTAAAAGACAATAATTTAATCGGCTGTTGAGGGACACTTTGGATCAATTAAAAGCACTCCGCTACTTCGCCAAAGTCGCAGAAACAGGCAGTTTTACCCGCTCCGCGGCATTTTTTAGCGTGCCGGCCTCGTCCTTGTCGAGACGCATAGCCGATTTGGAAAAAAATCTTGGTGCGACGCTGTTGACCCGCAGCACGCGATCCGTCCAGCTAACCGAAATTGGCCAGGTGTATTTTCAACGAACGCAGGAAAGTCTAGATCAGTTGGAGCAAAATGACGAAGCGGTCCGCGCCTATCAGACCAAGCCGCAGGGGCGAATAAGCATTAGCGCGATGACCGCCTTTGCCGAACACATGGTATTGCCATTGCTCGATGAATTTCAAGAACACTACCCAGATATTCTCCTAGACCTAAGTCTAACCGACGAACTAACCACGCTCGGTCGAGATCAAGTCGATATCGCCATACGAGGTGGCTACCCGCCCAATGAGCGAGTGCAAGCGATCCGACTAATGGGTAACGAATTTATTCCGGTGGCCTCGCGGGATTATTTAAAAATCAATGGCACGCCCAAAAGCGTGTTCGAACTAAAAGACCACAAAGCACTGTTTTATCGTACCCCCAATGGCCGAGCACCTTGGATTTGTGAGGTCGACGGCGAGTGGCAGGACGTATCGGGCATTCCAGTGGCGGTATCCAATAGCAGTCAATGGCTCGGCAACCTAGTTCGCAAGGGGCTTGGCATCACCATGGCACCTCGCTGGTTACTCGCAGATCAAATCGACAGCGGTGAACTGCAAGAGCTATTTTTCAACCCGACTTTGCGCATCAGCCAAAACGCTGATCCGAGCATTTATCTGCTCTACCAAAAACAGCGTTATCAGGTGCCCAAGGTTAAGGTCAGCGTGGATTTTTTCACCCAGCGATTGCAA
>CALGJN010000064.1:0-5137 GCA_937920185.1 uncultured Cellvibrionales bacterium
CGATAACCAGTCCCTGGCCGCTTCTCACACCATCGCGCCAACTACTGACCGATCGATTGAGCGCCCTGCCGGATCTATCGATCCACAACCAATCACTAAGCCGACGAGCAAAACAGTATTAGGTGTTGCATTACCCGAGGGCCCCTCTACGGCCGATCAACGTCTGGCAGATGGCTACCGATCCGGCGAGAGCCGAGTCAGCGAGGCACTGCGCCTGGCCGATCTCGCCGCGGGTGGTATCGACACCGACAGTTTTGATCTGCAGGCGCTGCCGCCCGATATACCGCGTTCATCGGGCGATCGCCAACACCCCTACTGTGGGCGTATCGAGCTGATCGAGGGCAGTCTACGGTTAAACATCGAAACCAACATTAGTC
This sequence comes from uncultured Cellvibrionales bacterium, assembly GCA_937920185.1. GTDB lineage: Bacteria > Pseudomonadota > Gammaproteobacteria > Pseudomonadales > Porticoccaceae > TMED48. Next base: position 378 of record CALGJN010000064.1, read on the forward strand.
GTTGTGGCTATGCCATGGGGCGTTGGCACTTTTATAGCGGCAACAGCGTTGTCGACTGGTTGATAGATCAACCGATTAGCGCCTCGAGCACACCCGAAATCGATGGCGTGCTGGGGTATTTTCAAAGCCAATACAATCTTTTATGGCAAATTCGCGGTCGGCGCGTGGACTTTGCCGAACACAGGCGCGACCTATGATAACCGCCGAGATGGTAACAGGCTCCGCGCGCCATCCGCAGTCGTCAAGCGTCAAACGGCAACCGCCACAGTGTCTGGCCGCGATTGCCAAGCGCCCGGATCTATGGGTTGGGCTGTTACTGGCGTTATTCAGCGCCGGCTGCGGTAATTATCACGTCGGTTACGAGAACTCGGTGGCCGCTGACTTGCACCGCCAAGCGCAGGACCTCGATGCGCTGCGCGATCAGGGCGTCGGCGCGGTCACCCAGGTGGTGCCAAAAAAAGCCCATCTCGAGCGGGTACTGGTGCCCAAGGATGCGCCTTGGTTGGCCTATCCAGCGACCGCGGTATATCGCGACGCCGACCCCAAAGTGGTGCTCGCGGGGCTGCTTGGCGAGCATCCAGTGGTATACCAACTGTCGCGGCCAGAATCGACGCCGCGGGTAAGTCATACCGGTGGTGAGGCGACGCTCAAAGATTACTTGGATGGAATCATGCTACAAACCAACTGGGGCTATCGATTGCACGGTGGAGTGATGATCGTCAGCGACATACTGGCGCAGGAATTTCGGTTGTTGGTGCCGCCCGGAGCACGCAGTTATAACCTCGGCAAGAGCTCACTCGAGGGTGATAGCGGCGGCGGCAGCAACGACCTATCTGGCGGCGAAGATCCCTACGAAGCGCTTGCCAGCGCCATGACCTCGCTCGGTTTTGAGGGTGGCGAGGGCGGTGATCAGGAGGACTCAGACGACGACAGGCAAGTGGGCAATCGTGACCCGCTGGATTTAGGCGGCGATGATTTGCGCGACTCTCGCCCAAGCGATGGCGTGGCGAGCCTGTTTGGCAGCCACTTCGACTCCGCCGAGGGTTCGAGCGCGCGTCGTTCGGATCGCCGCGACGAACCGATGTTCGATCCGAACGCTATCGATGGCGCGAGTTTCGCGATTATGCAGTCGGTCGGCATTATGGTGGTGCGCGGTCGGCCCAATCAGGTGCGCGCTGCCGAGGATTTGGTGCGTTGGTTTAACGCCGGGCACAACAACAAAGCGGTGGTCGAGATCGCTATTTACGAAATCGATTTTCGGCGCAAGAACCAGCGCCAGTTGGACTTGAATTTACTCCGATCCGCCGGTTTAGGCGCCGCGCTATGGAGTAATGGACCGAGCATTGACAGCGGCATCGGCAGCGGCGGTCTGTCGCTACAATTAAACGATCCCGGGAGTCGACTACAGGGGTCTGCTGCGGTGCTCAATTGGTTGCGTCAACACGGTCATACCAGTACTCAGATCCATCGCCGCCTAGAATTAACCAACAACGAAGTGGCGACCATCGAGAGTCGCCGCACCAACCCCTACGTCGAGTCACTGGAACGTGAATTGGTCACCCAAAACGACGTGTCTCGCTTTGAAACTCAAGTTGAACTCGGCGAGACCGATACCGGTTGGGCGATGAATATACTACCGACCATCGACAGCGGCACCCGCGATATCAGCATCCGTCTGAACCTGTCGCGCGCCACCTTGGTAAGTTATTTCGAGTATAACTTTGGCAGTGGCGACGGTGGCGTGTCTGGCTCGGTACCGGTGGTCGACAAGCAAAACGACGTTATCACCGTCGCGCTCCACGACGGCGAGGCAAAAATTATTACCAACGTGACGATCTCTGAGATCGCTGTGGAACGCGGTCAAACACCCTATCTACCGCTGGTTGGCGACTCGGTGCGCGACGATCAGCACAGTAAAGACTTTGTACTTTATGTGTCTGCGGTACTGGTGGACTGAGATGCCGATTCATACCGATCGCTTAAACGGAAAAAAGCTGCGCATTGCCTACAATGTTGATCAATACATGGTGGCGCCCGACATGTCTGGCTGGCACGCCAGTAAAACCTTGCGCGAGCGCGCCAAGCGCACCAACAGTCGCTTCGCATTGCGTATTGTCGAACCTCTCGAAGACGGCTCTCACGCCGATCTATTTCTATTTTCACCACGCCGCAGCGTGTCATTTTCGGCGCAATTAGAGCGCCAAAGTCAGGTGATCGCCGATTTGGCGACCACTATGAAGTCGTTCTCGGTGGTTATTGCGCTGGATCGACGGATCTATATTGCCGACATCGCCGAGGGCTTTATTCAAGAGGAGCGCTTTCTGCGTCGACCAGAGGCGTTGGTTGCCATCGAGGCATTAGTGGCGCAGCAGATTGAGGTGTTGGTGATGGCTTCAGGCGGCACATTGACCGAGGCCGTCGAGGCGCTGCCCGGCGTGCAGTCGCTGCAAGTCGATTATGATCTCGACGCCAAGATCTACCGCTACCGGCGCTTGAGTACGCTCATGTTGGGCTCGGGTTTATTTCATCCGACCCCGGTATGGATCACCGCTGTGCTGGTCCTGGCGTTTGGCTCTCAGGCGATGAATCGCCACTACCAAGCCCTCGATCGGGAAGCATTGGCGGCGACAGAGCGCCGTCAATTGGCAGAGTACAGCGCCTATCAAGCAGATTTTTCGGCACGCCAATCGATGCATCAGCTGGCTGATATTTTTGATCAGGTACAGCATTCGGGTATCGACCTCAACGGTCTCAAGGCGTTTATTTGGGAGCGCGGGCAGTTGGTCCTCGATGGTGACTTTCAGCTCGGCTATCCGCACGCCGCGCTGCAACTCACCGATCGCTGGAACAATTACAGCGCCGCGTTGACCATGACCAATAACTCGTGGCGGGTACGTGCCACCACTCCGATGAGCGGCGACCAGCGGTCGATTCGTGCATGGAGTCAATGGCCCCTGCAACGGCTACTACTCAACTCTCACTACAGTACTCAGAGTCAGTTTAATCAGGTTGGCATCGCCAGCGAAAATAGCCATCGCGGGGCAATAAAAATTCGCTATCAAATGCCCCATTCGTCGCCGGTTAGTTTGCGCGTTCTCGGCAATGAACTGGCCGAACTGCCGGTCGCCCTCGACAAGGTGAGTTGCAAAATGTCCATGGGCAATACCCAGTGTACGCTCGAAGCAACCGCTAGGTACGCGCTGTGACGTCCCGTTTGGCGATTGCCAGCCTTGCAGTAACCGCGCTAGTGGTGTTAGCTGCCTGTGATAGGGAGGCGCCGTGGGCGTCGCCAGATTCGGCCGTATCCACTTCGCCGGTTATCGCCGCTGTACCCGCCGCATCGTCAACGCTGCCAGCAGAATTAAAGGCAGAATCAACCGTCACCGAACCTGAAGACGCGCATGAACCTGCCAAAATGCTCGGCGAGCAGCGCTTAACGCGCACCGATTTTGACGCCATGCGATTGCTCGCAACCACCAGCCAAGGAGCGTTGCAAGCCTATACCGATTGGGCCGAGGGCCTCAAGGCGATGGCCGAGGACTACCCGGTCTACGCGCATATATTGGATGACCAGGTGCCGGCAGAAGCACAATTAAAAACGCAATTGCGAGCCATCTATCTGAGTCTCGAAGCGCGTGCCGCCGAGTTGCGCGAGCATGAAAACGACCGCGCTGCGCTCGACGAGGTCAAGGACTGGCGGCTTTCGATGGAGCAACAGTTGACCGAGCGCGGGGTGCAACAGGCGGCGCTCGAAAAACGCCTAAAAGAGCTTGATGACGCGGCAGCTGCAAACGCGGAACAAGCAGTTGCGGCGCTCGCCGAAGCTGAAAGGGCAACAGTAGCCAACGCCAACACAGTCACCGGAGAGCCACCCACCCCGGTCGAGGCGTTGCAACCAGTCGCACTGGCGTCTCGCCACCTGATTTTTATTGCCCTCGCCACGCCCCAACACAGTGGCGCACAACTGGTGTTGCAAAAATCCGCCAACGCGCCGCCGATCGCGCTTAAGGAGGGCGATGCGTTCGATTGGTACGGGCAACGCGTCACGCTGGAACGCGTTTATCGGCGCACGGAAAAACAGTTGAGCGTCGATTTTATTTACCGCGGCGAGCGCACGACGATCGATTACCGGGGCGCGGGTGCCTCATCAGAGGAGGTGTAAAAGCTATGAAAAGCAAATTAAATCTGACGTTTGCGAAGATTGCGGCGGTCGAGACCATGATCGACGATAACCGTTCGCTGTACAAGGCGCTGGTCACCGATGATGGTGATCTGCTCTACGTCAGGCCCACCGACGACATTGCTGCACGCGGGCTGTCGCAGTTGGCGCAAGTGGTCAAGGAGCACTACCCAAACTGCGCGCCGCGCCGTGAAATCAGTGCCATGGAGTACAACGAGCACCTGCAGAGCAAGGAGCGCGGCAAGCACAAGACCGCGATTGGACGGATTGGTAAAAAGCAATTGGGGATTGCCGATCAGATCTTGCTGGAACTCATCACTCGCGCCGCCTCCATGAAGGCGTCGGATTTCTTTCTCGATATTTGGACTGAAAAACAGGCCTTTTTGCGCTTTAAAATCTATGGCTTTACCCACGAAATCGACACCTTTGACGTCGACACCGCGCGTCGTTTGGCGGTCGCCATGTGGCGCCTCAGCGGCACCACCGAGTGGAATCCCGCCGAGACCTGTCACTGCACCTTTACCGCTGCGGTGACCCTTGAGGGTGCCGCGCAATCCTCCGAGTACCGGCTGCGTGCGGC
>CALGJN010000065.1:0-1455 GCA_937920185.1 uncultured Cellvibrionales bacterium
CTTGGTATCGCGAGCCACGCAGGTCAGTTCCTGAATGTGGATGGTGGTAAAACGATCCTCCTGCACCACCCGCTCGGAGATAAGGATCGAATCTTCAAAGTTGTAACCATTCCAGGGCATAAATGCGATGCGCATATTTTGCCCAAGCGCCAACTCCCCAAGATCCACAGAGGGGCCATCGGCGAGTACGTCGCCTCGGGCAATGAGATCACCCTGAACCACAATAGGCCGCTGATTAATGCAGGTGTTTTGGTTTGATCGGGTGTACTTGGTGAGGTTGTAAATATCTACACCTGCCTCGCCAGTAGCAGTTTCATCATCACTGACTCTGACTACGATGCGGCCAGCATCCACGCTTTCAATCACACCACCGCGCAATGCCACCTTGCAGACCCCGGAATCGCTGGCCACGGTACGTTCAATACCGGTACCAACCAACGGCGCCTCAGCTTTTAGCGTAGGTACCGCCTGACGTTGCATGTTCGATCCCATCAAGGCACGGTTGGCATCATCGTGTTCCAAAAACGGAATCAGCGACGCCGCTACCGACACGACCTGATGCGGCGAGACATCCATATAATCGATTCCGCCCGGCGCTTTAACGGTAAATTCATTCTGATGGCGCACGGTAACCAGATCTTCGACAAACTTATTGTCACCATCCAGTACCGACGACGCCTGGGCAATAACATACTGGGCTTCATTGATCGCCGATAGGTATTCGATCTGGTCGGTGACCTTGTCGTCCACCACCTTGCGATAGGGCGTCTCGATAAAGCCGTAGTTATTGGTCCGAGCATAAGTCGCAAGAGAGTTAATCAGGCCGATATTCGGCCCTTCCGGCGTCTCGATCGGACACACGCGTCCGTAGTGGGTCGGATGCACGTCGCGGACTTCAAAACCTGCGCGCTCGCGAGTCAAACCGCCTGGGCCAAGCGCAGAGACGCGGCGTTTGTGGGTAATTTCAGACAGCGGATTGTTTTGATCCATAAACTGCGACAACTGGCTGGAACCAAAGAACTCTTTCATGGCCGCCGCTACCGGTTTAGCATTCACCAGATCCTGCGGCATCAAGCCTTCCGACTCGGCCACGCCGAGACGCTCCTTGACAGCGCGCTCAACGCGCACCAGACCAACCCGAAACTGGTTTTCAGCCATTTCACCGACTGAACGGATACGCCGATTTCCAAGGTGATCGATATCGTCGACGGTACCCTTACCGTTGCGGATGTTGATCAACATTTTCATCACATCGGCAATGTCAGTGCTGTCGCTGTACTCCTCCAGCAACTCTTTAGCTTCGTCGGTCTTTTGCATCGAGAAATAGCGTTTATCAAACAGCACGCCGGCACCCTGCTCGGCATCGCGACCCAACCGACGGTTGAATTTCATCCGTCCTACTGCAGACAAATCATAGCGCTCGATGTTAAAGAACAAGTTATAAAATAAGTTTTC
>CALGJN010000066.1:0-4879 GCA_937920185.1 uncultured Cellvibrionales bacterium
TTGCAGAACACGACAATGCCTCACTCAAGGCAGCAACGCTAAATTCGGTGGCTGCGGCGCAAGCCATCGGTGGCGATATTGATATTTTGGTGGCTGGCAGCGATTGTCAAGCGGTTGCCGAACAGGCCGCACAGGTTGCCGGCATCGCGCGGGTACGGGTGGCCGATAATGCTGCTTACGCCAACGCTTTGGCCGAAAACGTCGCACCGTTGATTGTTGAGATAGCCGGCGATTACTCGCACATACTCGGCACCGCAACCACCACGGCAAAGAATATTTTGCCGCGCGTTGCAGCGCTGCTCGACGTGCAGGCAATTTCGGACATTAGCGCGGTGATCAGCGGCGATACCTTTGAGCGTCCAGTGTACGCCGGCAGTATGATCGCCACGGTGCAGAGCAGCGACGCCATCAAGGTGATTACGGTGCGTGGAACGGCGTTTGACGCCGCCGCCAGTGAGGGCGGTTCAGCAGCCATCGAAGCCATTGGTTCGGCACACGATGCGGGTAATTCTTCGTTTGTGGGTGAAGAAGTGGCAGCCTCGGATCGCCCAGAGTTAACCGCCGCAAAAACCGTGGTCTCCGGTGGCCGAGCGCTGGGTAGCGAAGAGCAATTTTCGATGATCTATCATCTTGCCGATCACATGGGTGCGGCAGTCGGCGCATCGCGTGCAGCGGTTGATGCCGGGTATGCGCCGAACGATATGCAAGTCGGACAGACTGGTAAGATCGTCGCGCCAGACTTGTACATGGCGATCGGCATTTCGGGTGCGATTCAGCATCTCGCCGGCATGAAGGACAGTAAAGTGATCGTCGCGATCAATAAAGATGAAGAGGCACCGATATTTTCGGTGGCCGATTATGGGTTGGTGGCAGATTTATTTGTTGCGCTACCCGAGCTTGAGGCAGCGCTCTAAGCGCGCTGTTATACAGCCAATAAAAAAGGCCTTTAGGGGCCTTTTTTATTGGCAATTAAACGGCTTTTTATAACATGCGCTGAGCCATTATTCTGCGCGCTCTAGCAGTTATTGCATAAGCGACATAGCCGCTACTTGGATGTTGCTCCACCGCGGGCAATCTGGCCGTCTGCGCGAATGGCAATAATGTCCCAGACAGCGGCAACCGAGCCGAAAGTAGTCTTACGCCAACTAACCGCGCACAAATCAACAGCTCTCACCGAAAAGCTGTCAAACCAAAAGCTGTCAAATCAAACGCTCTCGAGCAAAAGCTTTTTAAGCAATAGTACCCAATGCAGTGCTCGGGACGCCAAGGCTGATCAGATTCACCGGCGCAAAATCGCTCGGCAAATCAGTGAGGTTGGCTTTTAGCCTTCGGCAATATCCATGTCAACCCATATAGGACAGTGATCGGAGGGCTTTTCACAGCCCCGGGTAGCGACGTCGATACCGCTGGCAACGATTTCTCGCTGGGCGGCTGCCGAGGTCAAAATCAGATCGATTCGCAAGCCGATTTTTGGATCTTGGTCGTAGCCGCGACTGCGGTAGTCATACCAGCTATAGACTCGGCTTTGTTCGCCGTGCATGGTTCGGTAGGTGTCGGTCAATCCCCAGTCGATCAAGCGTTGTAGCCACTCGCGCTCCTCGGGCAAAAAACTCGACTTGCCAGTGCGCAACCAGCGCTTGGCGTTGTCAGGGGTTAAGCCGACATCGATATCAGTCGCCGCGACGTTGACATCACCCATCACCACAAGGCGGTCGGCGGCGCTAAAGTTGTTCTCAATATAGCTTTGAAGATCGCTATAGAAGCGTTGCTTAGCGGGGAACTTGGTGGGGTGCGCACGCCCTTCACCCTGTGGAAAATAACCATTGATAACGTGTAATTTGGCATCGCCAAAGTGGTAGCAGCCGTGGATGATTCGGCGCTGCGAGTCGGCCGCGTCGCCGGGAAATCCACGCTGAATAGAATGCGCTGGCCGCCGGCTTAACAACGCCACGCCATAGTGGCCTTTTTGGCCATAAAAATCGACTTCGTAACCGAGTGCATTGACCGCTTCGATTGGGAACTCTGGGTCATCAACCTTGGTCTCTTGAAGGCCAATAATCTCTGGATTATGCTCGGCTATCACCGTTTCTAGTTGATGCAGTCGGGCACGGATGCCATTGACGTTGAAGCACAGTAAACGCACGTTCATGGTGTGACATCCTGAGGCATAGTAGCGGCTAGTTGACGGCGGTTGGGTGGCTCGGCCTGCAGACGTATTTGATCGACCAGAATATGGCTGGCCTCTTTGAGCAGTGGGTCGGGCTTGTCCGAACGCTCTGGCTTACCGAGCTTGAGAATATCGTCCGCCTTTAATGGGTCGAGATCTTCGGCCTTGTTGGCGGCTACGATTTGCTCGACCGGCACCCGATACTTTTTGGCGATTTTAGACACGCTATCGCCGTCCTCGACAATGTGAGTTTTGGCGTTTTCAATCGCCTCGGCATCCTTCCAGCTTTGCACGTCGCCATACACCGGTAGGCCTGAATCTCGACGGCGATTGTTTTCCAGCGCCAGCATTTTGAGGTCCCATTCGGTCACGCGCTGGCGGCGTGTTTCGAGATTTAGCGACAGCGTTGATTCGTCGCGCCATTGCTCGTTTAAGGCCAATTGCGCAACGAAGTGGGCAAAGTCTGGCTCCTTTTGGCTTCGTTGGCTGTGGCGTAACGCCAGCGGTTCGATATAGCCACCGAGTTGGCGGTTGGCGTTAAATGGCAGCGCCGCGATTCGGTCCCAGGGCAGGGCAGTTTCTTGATGGCTCTCGCCTATTTCATCGGGGTCAAAGGCCGACGGAAAGCCGATATCGGGAACCACCCCGCGATGCTGGGTGCTGTCTCCCGATACCCGATAAAACTTAGAAATGGTCATCTTTAGTTGCCCGCGGCTGAGGCCGGTGACGTCTTGCACCGTGCCTTTGCCAAAGCTTTGGCTGCCGACCACCAGAGCGCGACCATAGTCTTGCAGAGCGCCGGCGAAAATTTCGGATGCCGAGGCGCTGAGTCGATTAATCATCACCAGCAATGGCCCCCGATAGACGCTTCGGTGGGTGGCTTTTTGCACCGGTGATACGCGTTTTTGGGTGTCGCGAATTTGCACCACCGGGCCAGTTTCTATAAATAGATCGGTGAGTTGAATCGCCTCTTGTAGCGAGCCGCCGCCATTGCTGCGCAGGTCGAGCACAATGCCATCGATGTTTTCGTGGGACAGTTCTTGCAACAGCTTGAAGACATCCCGAGAGGTGCTTTTATAATCGGGATCTCGCGCCCGATAGGCCTCAAAGTCCATATAAAAAGCTGGTAGTTCAATGACTCCAATGCGGTACGTCTGGTCATCATCGGGCACTTCAATGACGCGTTTTTGCGCCGACTTTTCCTCCAGCTTGACCCGATCGCGGACGATGGGGAACACCTTGGCAACGCCACCGCCGTCGTCGTTGGCTGCCAACACCTGCAATCGCACAGTCGAATTTTTTGGCCCTCGGATAAGGTCTACCACATCGTCGATGCGCCAGCCGACCACATCGACTACCGTATCATCGGCCTGACCGACACCAATGATTTTATCGCCGGCTTGCAGAATACCCTGCGCGTCGGCTGGCCCCCCCGGAATAATGCGCGCCACCAAGGTATAGTCGTCCTCGGTGCGTAATTCAGCGCCAATGCCCTCGAGGGAGAGGGACATGGATATCTGAAAGTTCTCGCTTGTACGCGGCGAATAATAGGCAGTATGAGGATCGTAGAGCCCAGCGAGTGCATTGACGTAGAGTTGGAACACATCTTCGCTGTCGCGCTGTTTAAACTGCTTTAATTGGTTTTCAAACCGCTTGATCAATAGTTCCCGCGCCGCGGCCGGCTCTTTGTCGTTCAATAAAAGTCGAATCAGCGAGTCGGTCATGCGCTTGATCCAGTAGCTTTTAGCCTCCTCGGGCGAGCTCAGCCAGACGCGCTTCTCGCTATCGACGAGCAAGCTCGACTGGCTTTCTAGATCGAACACAAAATCAGTTTTCAACAGCGCGATATTACTTTCGAGTTGATCGAGAGCGCGCAGGCGCAGGCGGTTGTACATGGCGAAGCCGGGGCTGACATCGCCCACCGACAACAGATTGTCGAGGTCGGTGGCCCATTGCTCAAAGCTGGTGACATCCGCCTGCAAAAAATAGCTCTTTTGTGGGTCGAGCATGTCGATATAGCGCTCTAGATAGCGTCGCGACAGGGCATCGTCGATGACCGTCTGCCGGTAATGTCGATTGTCCAACTGCTGGGCAATTTCTCTGTAGAGTTGTTTGTGACCGGGCAAAGTGTCAATGGCCGACGCGTCGGCGATGCCTTTAAGACATACGAACAATCCAATCACTGCCAAACAATAACGCAACATGTATCAATCTCCTCATTGAGTATGGAGTTTATCAGATGCTTACCGCTCGAATACATAGGCGATAACAAATTAGCTCGGTTTACATTTAAGGGATGATAAATGTAGGTGTCAGAGATTGATTTTAGGCCGGTTGAACGGGGATATTTTAAAAATTAATCCGTGATTTTAACTAATCCAAAAGAGCTAGCCGGTCAGAGGTATTTAACATTGCATAGGGGTTCTATATTGTGCGCATCTTTGGCGGCAATAGCTTATCCATATAGATTAAAAGCGATTATCAACGACTCGCTCAGTTGCCGCGATAGCACCAGTCATTATCGATAAGTCAGTAGGTGCATCTAAAGGCTAAGTAACTTATTAAGTGATTGCCCAAAGTGATTGATTAACATGCCGAGTGTAGGAGTGGTCAGTATGTTTTTTTTGTATCGTTACTACCAATCGATAAAACAGGGCCTTAATAGCACGCCCGACAAGCTCGCGTTTCTGCCACCTAAACGTAGCTTATTCC
>CALGJN010000067.1:0-8736 GCA_937920185.1 uncultured Cellvibrionales bacterium
TTTTGGGGCAACAGATTTTTGGCAAGCCGAGCGATGCCGATGAGGCGTTGTCGATGTTGACGGCGCTGTCTGCGCGTAAGCACTCGGTGATGACCGCAGTGGCGGTAACCGATGGCGTTTCCAGCGCGAGCAGGGTGTCGGTGAGCGAAGTCACGTTTCGCTGTATAGAGGCCTGCGAGTGTCGCGATTATGTGCGAACTGGCGAGCCTATGGACAAGGCCGGTGGTTATGCTATTCAGGGTTTTGGTGGCGTGTTTGTCGAGCACCTAGAGGGAAGTTACAGCGGCGTGGTTGGACTGCCGATTGATTTAACCCACCAGTTACTCCGATTGTTCCATGTGCCCGTATGGGCGTCTCTGGGTTGATTAGCGTTTGAAGCTTTGAGGTTGCCGAGCGACTAGTCTCCAGCGCCGCCATTGTTTGCCAATTTGAGAAATAACGCGAACATTTATCTGCCGCAGGTGGCATACTGATGGCCGCGAGAGTGATTTGTCTAGCTGCCGCCACGGGCCGTTTTTTTGCTGGCGGTATGGGCGGTTTGGCCGGTGAATCTTTGCCGGTAATAGGGGTCTACATAACTCGCAGCTAACGCTAAAATAATCTGAAATATCGCCCGTAGAGATACCGAGTTACTATGATTGCTTTCACTAGAATTGCCGCCATTATGCTGCGCATCGCAGTGATTTCCGCGGTATTAATGATAGTGTTGGCGCTGATATTGGCGTTTATCGGCCGACACTCGGTGGCGAATATCAATGACCACCGACAGCGCATAGAGACGTTTATCACGGAAAATTCCGGTCTCGCTGTCGAATTGGGAACGCTGTCTGCGCAGTGGACGGGTCTGACGCCGATCGTAGAGATCGATAAAATTCAGCTCGGCGCAACGCATGCCGAGCCCGGCATGTTGGTTAGCGGTGGGCGCGCCGACCTCGACCTATTTCGCAGTCTGCAACATCTAAACCCTATCTGGCGCGAGTTTGCCATCCACCGACTCGACCTCACCCTCGAGGAGGATGACCGCGGCAATTGGCAGTTGATGGGCTTGTCTGGCGATGGTGACACAGAGTTACGCGTTATCTTAGAGCCGCTTTTTTATAGCCGTTCGATTTCTGTAGACCATATCAGCATTGATTTTCGGTTTTATTCCGGAAAATCCTTTCGTGTCGGTGGTAGCGCTTTGCGGCTGGAGAATGATTCTAATTTTCATCGCGCTGAGTTGTCCTTATCGATGGGCGATCAGGAAAAACCCGCCTACGTCATTGTTGAAGGGCGCGGCGATCCCCTCGACCTTGAGACCTTTGATGCCGATGGTTATATCAAGATCGAGCAGTTCGATCTGCAACAGCCTTATCTGCAGTTGGCACAACAGTTATTACCGCAGTTGCTGGCGCGGGTTGCCAACCTCGATGCGCAGGCCAATGGCGAAATTTGGTTCGACGTGCAGCCGGGCGGGGCAACCGATTTTGAAGGTCGTGTGGCGATTGATCACTTGGCGCTGGCGGGCCAAGCGGAGCTGCCAGCGTTGCATGATATAGGTACTGATATTACCGGCTGGTACACCCCAGGAATCGATTGGGGCGTGCGCCTGCAAGGCCTTAAATTTACCCGAGGTGACATCGCCATTCAACCGGTCAACATGCTCTATTCACAGAGCGTCGGCGCCAATCGACAAGATGTCATGCTGGCTATAGAGCGCTTTAAGCTGGACGCGGTTAGCACCTTACTAAGCGAGGTATGGGTTGGCAGTGACGTTCTGCCCGCTTGGTTGGAAAGCCTGGCTCTGAAGGGCGTGCTGGATGATGTACGCATCGGTAAAAAGGCCGGCGAATACTTTGCTGAGGCTCGCTTGCAAGGTGTTCATAGCCTATCGACTCGCGGGATTCCGGGTCTCGCCGGAATAGATGGTGAATTTAAAATGCGCGATCATAGCGCGCGGATAAACATCGACGATCGCGATGGATTTGCCATCGATTTTGCCAATATCTATCCGGCAGCGCTTGCCGTGGATGCGCTCCAAGGTGAGATATTGCTATCTTGGGCGCCGGCTTTAAAGGCGCTCACCATCAGCAGCGACGTCATGCAGGTGGCCGTCGATGCTGGGTTAGTGAGCATACAGTTTTCGACGCGCTCGCTAATTCCTAGCAATGGCGCAGCGCCAGAGGTGCAGTTACTGATCGGCGGCAGCGATATCGATGCCCAACACTACCCCAAGTATCTGCCGGAAAAATTGTCGCCGAAATTGAAAGAATGGTTGGTCGATGCGGCTGTCGACACCGATTTGCGCGAATTTGGCTTTGCATTGCGCACTGGGAACCCCCGCGGGACGAGCATTTCGCGAACCAGTCAGCTTTACTTAAACGTTGAAAATGCGGCGCTCAACTACCATCCAGATTGGCCCAGAGTAACCCATGCCCATGGCGTGGTGCTGGTTGATGACAGCCACGTGCAGGCGACCATAGATGGCGCTCGCATCGACCAGTTATCGATCCAGAACGTCGAGGTTGAATACACCAATCCCAGCGTTGGCGCACGGGTGGTCGTTGACGCGCAGCTTTCATCCACTATAGGCGCCGCGATCGGAGTGTTGAGTCGGTCGCCGCTGCAGTCCTCGATGGGACCCTTGGTGGATTGGCAATACAATGGACAACAAACCACGCAGTTGTCTCTGGATATTCCACTGGCATCGACCAATACGCAAAGAAACAGCTCTAATCGAGGGTTTTATCGGGCCTCGACCGCGCTACTGGACGGCCAACTCATCATCCCCAATAGCGCGCTAGCGATTACTGAAATGTTTGGTAATTTGCGCTTTTCCTCGGATGTCGGCTTTCAGTCCGACGAACTGGTTGGCAGGTTTTGGGGGCGTCCCTTGACGGCGAAGCTAGCACGTGACAATGGCGACCAGACGATAGCGCTCAAAAGCCGCATTCAGCCGGAAAAGATCGCTCAGCTGATCGATTTCCCGTGGCAGGGGTTGCTCGAGGGCAGTATCCCAGTGGAGGGTTTGTTGCGCATTCCCCGAGGCACCGATGCCAACGACACGGGGGCTAGTTTGCAACTTACCGGTGATATGTTGGGTACGTCGATTGCGCTGCCTGCACCTCTCGGCAAAGCCGCCAACGAGCAGAGAACGCTCGACATACGTATTGATTTCGGTAAAAAAATAGAGCGGGTCAAGGGTGTATTAGGCGATAAGCTGGTGATAGATACGCGCTTTGAGGACGGCCTTTTTGATCGTGGGTGGGTCGGTTACGACCGCGCCGTGGCGCTTCCAGAATCAGGGCAGATGTTGTTTGCCGGTTATTTGGTAGATACCGACCTGGCACTTTGGCAACCCTTGGTGCAGTTGATTGGTAGCCACCGCAAAACGCTAGTCAATCGGCCTTCGCGCGGCGACGCTGTGGGCAACTGGGAGCCACGGGTCGATCTAAAATTTGACACGGCAAACTTCGCAGGGACCACTTTCAGCGACGTCGAGGCAGTGATCACGCAACCCCAAGATGAGACCCATTTGGCCTTTCGTAGCGATGTTGCCGACGGTCTTTTGAGATTGCACGGCGACGCTAAAAAGCCGCCGAATTTACGCTTGTCGCGATTGACCTTGGGAGAAAATTTGTTGGCAGACGACGGACTAAAAAGTCGCTTCGATCCACGCAAATTTCTCGATATGGATGTGCAGATTGAGCAGTTATGGGTTGACGGCGATCGCTGGGGGGAGCTGGCGTTTGATCTGCGGTCGGAGATTTCTGGCGCGGTATTTGCCGACATCGAGGGCGATATTTTTGGTCTGCAGATGGGCGCAGATGAGACGCTGCCGCCGATCGAATTTTTTTGGGGTTTCGATGGTGAAAATTACTCGAGTCGATTGATAGGCCCGGTGGCGGTCGGCGATATAGGCGCGGTATTCAAGCAATTCCGACTGCCAAAAATTGCCGATAGCGAATCTGGAAGTCTGGTTTTTGATCTCAATTGGCCAGCCCAACCGTGGCGCTATGGGCGCGACAATATCAGCGGCGATTTTAGCTTCGAGCTGAATAGCGGCAGTTTTTATAAATCTGCCAGTGGCGCAGATGTGGCGTTGAAAATGATCAGTTTGGTGAACTTTGCCAACTGGTTACGGCGCTTACAGTTAGATTTTTCCGATGTGGTTGGGCAAAATATGAGTTATAACAGCCTCGCTGGACGCTTTGCTTTTGATCGCGGTATGGCGCAGTTGGCAGAGCCGTTGAGGATGCGTATGCCCTCGGGACGAATGAGCATGGCAGGCGACTTTGACCTGGTCGAGGAGACCATCGATGGTCAATTAGTGGCGACGTTGCCGGTGGCGACTAACCTGCCATGGGTCGGCGCTCTGCTTGGCGGATTACCTGCCGCCTTGGGAGTTTATCTGACCGGTAAACTGGTTGAAAAGCAGGTCGATCGACTGTCGAGTATTAGCTACAAGCTTTCGGGGCCTTGGGATGAAATGGATATTAAGGTCGACAAGATTTTTGCCGCTGCGCTCGAGCCAGAACCCGAAGAGGCAGACAAGCCCGGGTTAGACTGATCAGGGCGTTTTTTTCTCCTCTGCTCTCCTCGCCTCTCCTTACCTCTCCCTTAAAAGAATTACAATTGCCCGAGATAGGCGAATAACTTGCGCCGGGCTGCGGACATTTTTTCTGAGCTGTCTTCACGCACAGCGCGCCGTTGTAGGTTGCGCAACTGTTGTCGGTCGGCGCTTGGATGCTGCTCAATGATGTCTTCGATCAGGGCGCTGTCACCGCTCGATAGTCGGTCTCGCCATTCCTCTAATTTTTGTACCTGTCGCTGGTTAGCTGGCGATCGGTGATCCATGCGCTCGAGCGCGAGCGTCAATGCCTCAACGTCCACGGTGCGCATCAATTTGCCAATCAGTTGCAAATGACGCCGTCTCGCCTCGCGGCTTTTTAGCTTGCGCGCCTCGGCAATGGCTTCGGCTAGTGATTCTGGTAGCTCGAGCTTTTTCAGCGTGCCGTCAGCGAGGTCGACGAGCTGTCTGCCGAGGGCTTGAAGGGCGAGCATATCCCGTTTTCGCTGCGATTTGCTCGGGTCAGCTAACGTCTCGGGTGGGTTGTCGATATGTGAATCCTCCATCAGGTTAATAGCCAAGTGGCGAGACCGAGAAACGAGACAAAACCAACAATGTCGGTGATCGTCGTTAAGATGACGCTGCCGGCCAGCGCCGGATCGATCGACATGGCGCGCAGCAAGACCGGCAACAGGGTACCTGCGAGTGCTGCCGAGGTGATATTAATGGCCATGGCCAAACCGATGATCAGTGCCATGTTCCAGTCGCCAAACCACAGCGAGACAACGCAACCCATGACCACCGCCCAGAGCAGGCCATTGAGCGCGCCAACGGCGAACTCTTTACTCAACAACCACCCAATATTACCGCGCTCAACTTGCCCGAGAGCCATCCCGCGAATCACCAATGTCAGGGTTTGACTACCGGCGACGCCGCCCATACTGGCGACGATGGGCATCAAAATGGCCAGCGCCACGACCTTATCCAGAGTGGCTTCAAATAGGCTGATTGCGGTCGAGGCGAGTATCGCTGTGACCAGGTTCACCCCCAGCCAGACTGCTCGGCGTGGCGCTGTGCGTGAGATAGAGCCAAAGGTGTCCTCGCCGGTGGTGAGTCCACCCATGGCGAGCAGTGACTGGTCGGCGTCTTCGATGATGACATCCACCACGTCATCGATAGTGATACGGCCGAGCAGATGGTTTTCATCGTCAACCACGGGGGCTGAGACCAAGTCTTGGCGTTGAAATAATTGCGCGACATCAGAATCGGTTAAATTGACGTGGATGGGTTGCACCGCAGTGTCCATAACGTCTTCAACCATGGCCGTCGGACTCGACGTCAATAGTTTACCCAGTGGCAACAGGCCAAGAAATTTATCCTTTCTATTGACCACAAATAAATTGTCGGTGACGTCGGGTATCTCCTGATGTCGGCGCAGATAGCGCAACACCGCGTCGAGGCTTATGTCCGCGCGTACTGTGATGACCTCGGTATCCATCATACCACCGGCCGTCTCTTCGTCGTAAGTAAGTACTGACTCAACGCGCAGTCGGTCCTGCATCGACATCGACTGTAAGGCCTCTGAGACAACTTGGCCAGGCAACTGTTGCAAAATATCGACGACGTCGTCGACGTCGAGGCCAGCCGTCAATGAGGCGACTTCACTGCCGTTCATTTGATTGAGAAATTCGACTTGAATATCGTCGGATAACTCCTGTAGCACCGCGCCGCTATTTTTATGCTCGATCAATTCCCAGAGCACGTGGCGGTACTTGGGTGGAGCGGTTTCGAGTTCGTGCGCAATATCCGGGGGCGATAGGTGGTTGAGTATTTCGCGCGCGCGATTGAGCGTGCCGGAGTCGATGGCGTGACCTAAAATAGTCAGCAGGTTAATATTTTCGGTGGATGTGACCATGATGCGCTCCGCGACCAACACTACAACTCCAGAGCGTCTATATTAACGATCTCTGCCGCGCACTCCTAGCTACATCAGTTAAAACCGCCACATCAGTTAGATCAGTTCCATCAGTTAACACAGATCCAGCAGTTAACGGTGAAGCATCAGCTAAAACTGCCCAGTCAGATAACACCGCGCCGTGGCGTCAAATAGCTCGATGGAATAAATCGCCTATTCACCCTCGTCAAAATAATTGGCGATCAATTTTGCGACTTCGTCGCGAGCGTGGTCTTGGTCGTCGCCCTCGAATTCAAACATCAGTTCTGTACCCTGACTGGCGGCCAACAGCATCAGTGACATAACGCTCTTGGCATCGATCAGTGGGGGGCTTTTACCGGCGCGAATCTGGCAGGCAAAACCGCCGGTTAAACGCGCTAATTTGGTTGCCGCTCGCGCGTGTAACCCTAATTTGTTGACAATTGTCAGTTGTTGGCGAATCATTGCGGGCTCATCTGGGGCAAAGTCAGTTCCTTGTGTTCAATCTGCACGTAGGGATGCAGTTGGGAGAAGTGCTCGTGGAGCCTATTGGCGATATAGACAGAGCGATGCTGCCCGCCGGTACAGCCGATGCAAATGGTCAGGTAACTGCGGTTGTTGGCTTGAAACTTGGGAATCCAGCGGGTCAATAAACCGATAATATCCGCGACCATGGCGGCGACATCGACCTGCGATTCAAGGAACTCGACGACGCCGCTATCGAGACCAGTCTGGTTGCGCAACTCAATTTTCCAGTAGGGGTTGGGAAGGCAGCGGACATCAAAGATAAAATCAGAATCCTCCGGTAAACCGCGTTTGAAGCCAAAGGATTCAAATAGGATAGACATATGTTCAAGATTGTCGGGTGCGATGATATTTTTGACCAGATCGCGCAACTGATGCAATGATAAACCGGTGGTGTCGACCTTGCGGTCGGTAATGCTGGCAATCGGCGCAAGCAGCGTTTCCTCTAACTCGATGGCGCCAATCAGGCTGACGCTATCGCTGCTCAATGGGTGTTTACGTCGCGTCTCGCTAAACCGTCTGACCAGATCGGTGCGCCGCGCGTACATAAAGATGACGCTGACGTCGACGCCGCCAATTTCTATTTCGCGGAGGATTTCTGGGATGGTTGCGAGGTCGCCAACCAGATTTCGAGCGTCGATGCCCACCGCCACTTTTTTTTCATCCGCCAGCGGTTGGGCGCGCAATTCGGTGATTAAGTTACGCAGTAAACTGGCCGGCAGGTTGTCGATGCAGGTAAAGCCGATGTCTTCGAGGACGTTGAGAGCAGAGGTTTTACCCGATCCGGAGTGACCACTAATGACCACTAGGCGCATGACTAGTTATTGCGCTCTATCTGGATTGCGGTATCGAATAATTGCTGACCATTACTGCAGGCTCGCAGGCGTTCGCGAGCGCTGTCTTGCTGCAATACGGCCGCTACCCGTGCCAGCGTCGCGAGATGTTCATCGTTCTGTTCTTCGGGTACCACCAGGGCAAAAATTAAGTCCACCGGTTGGTCATCCAGGGCATCAAAATCAATCGATAGGTCGAGTTTTATCAGGCAACCGCAGATGCGTTTGATACCACTGACGCGGCAGTGCGGAATCGCAACGCCCTCGCCAATACCGGTGCTGCCCAAGCGCTCGCGCGCCACCATGCGTTGAAACAGCGCATCCGCCTGATCGCCATCGCCACCGAGTTGTTGGGCGATCAATTCGGCAAGGTTCTCCAGCACTTTCTTTTTGCTGCTGCCAGAAACATCGCAACGGGCCATTTCTGGGGTTAATACATCAGAGATTTTCATTGCGGGTGTTAATGACCTCGGTGTTTTTCTTTGTGTTTAATGATTTGCCGGTCGAGCTTATCGGAGAGGGCGTCTATGGCCGCGTATAAATCTTCGTGTTCGGCGTTGGCAAACAGGTCAGCGCCCGTTGCGTGCACGGTGGCCTCGGCTTTTTGAACCAATTTGTCGACGGTTAAAATCACCGTAACGCGAGTGATTTGTTCGTAATGTCGTTCTAGCTTGGACAATTTAGCCGTCACATAATCGCGTATTGGATCGGTAATCGTGAGGTGGTGTCCGCTGATAGTCATTTGCATACGATCGTCCTTTTATAGGGTATTTTCGAATCTTTTTCTTTGGCTGGAGGAGGCAATCCCTAGGCTCTCTCGATACTTAGCCACGGTACGTCGGGCAACCCGAATTCCCTGTTCTTCGAGCAGGGCGGTCAGCTTACTGTCGCTGAGG
>CALGJN010000068.1:0-2295 GCA_937920185.1 uncultured Cellvibrionales bacterium
GTGTTGATTATTGGCGGCTGTGGCTCGATGGATCCGACTGAGTCGGTCAAGCCAAAACCGGTTGTCTCTGTGCCAACGGCCATGCAGGAGGCTTTGGGTGGCGTCCATCGTCAAGCCGGTCACGCCGAGCGCGATCGCTTTCGTCATCCGGCGGCGACCCTCGCGTTCATGGGCATCGAGCCAAAGATGAATGTCGTCGAGATCAGCCCAGGTGGTGGTTGGTATACCGATATACTGGCGTCCTATCTCGAGGGCACGCTGTATGCGGCCCATGCCAATCCGGTGAATGCGCGACCCTATGTGCTGCGCCAACGTCAGGGGTTTGTCGATCAGAGTGCCGCTTATCCAGAGGTCTATGAGGGGGTGAAGTTAGTGACTTTTGACTCAGCCGACGGACGGCTCGATGTTCCGAATGCCTCACTGGACGCGGTCTTGACCTTCAGAAATGTTCACAGTTGGGTGAACTCCGACAGTGAGACCGCTGCATTCGAGCTATTTTATCAGGCCTTGGTACCTGGCGGCGTTCTCGGCGTGGTCGAGCACCGTGGTGCCAGTGATATGACTCGCGAGGCGACGAAAAAAAGTGGTTATATGTCGCAGCAGTATGTGATGGACTTAGCTAGTGGTGCGGGATTTGTCTTCCAGGCAAGTTCCGAGGTCAATGCCAACCCGCTGGATAGCGCAGATCACCCGCGCGGCGTGTGGAGCTTACCGCCGAGTTTGGCGCTGGGGGACGAGGATCGTCAGCGCTACTTATCGATTGGCGAGAGCGACCGCATGACGCTACGATTTGTTAAGCCCGACCGTTGATTCTGGTTCCCTATCAACGACTCGGTGGCGACACCTTGCGCGCCGTTATTGAAGAGTTTGTGTTGCGCGAGGGTACCGATTACGGCGTTGAAGATTGCTCGATGGACGCCAAGGTGGCTCAGGTAGAGCGCCAGCTAGCGCGCGGTGATGTAGTGATCACCTACGATGAAGTGGCCGAGACCTGCACTCTGATGCTCGATCGAGAGTACTCTGAACAGCTACGTCAGATGCCCAATGAGTGACGCGCCAAGGTTGACTGCAGCCACTGTTTTCGCTGACTGGGCTGCAGCGCTGCCTGATTCTCCGCAGCTGTTGGTGGGCTACAGCGGCGGGTTGGATTCGACCGTACTGCTGCATTTGGCGGTTCAATATTGGAGCAGTGAACGGATCCGAGCGGTGCATGTTAATCATGGACTGAGTTGCTCGGCGGACGCTTGGCAGGCGCATGCGCAAGGCAATTGCGCGGCTTTGTCGGTGGCTTTCAGCGCCCATCGAATCGACTGCCGGCAATCTGGCAACCAAGAGGCTGCCGCTCGCTCTGAGCGTTACGCCGCCTTTCGGCAAGAGCTGATCGACGGCGGTGTATTGTTGCTGGGCCATCATGCCGACGATCAGGTGGAAACGGTGCTCTATCACCTGCTGCGAGGTTCTGGTAGTCGCGGGTTGGCCGGTATTCCGGCCACCCGCAAGCTTGGCTCCGGCTACCTGACACGGCCTCTTTTACGTCTGACCCGAGCCGACTTGCTGGCCTACGGACGGCACCATGGATTGCGCTGGATCGATGACCACAGCAATGCTAACGTCAATTTTGATCGCAACTTCTTGCGCCACCGAGTGGTGCCCGCGATTGCCGAGCGCTGGCCCGATCATGCCTTGCGAATTGCCTCCTCGGCGGCCCTTAGCCGAGAGGCCGATGCGCTTGCCAGCTCAGTTTTTCGAACTGATTTGGCGCGTTTGGACAGGCGCGATGAGAGATCTGGGCTGTCGATTGGAATCTCACAGTTGTCTCTATTGGACAGTCCTCGACAGCGCAATATTATTCGGCACATGCCGAGTCAATTGGGCTTGCAACCGCCGAGTTTCAAAGTGGTTGAAGAGGTTCTTAAAAGCTGTGTGAGTGCGCGTTCCGGCGCGCTTCCGATAGTTGCTTGGGGTAATTATCAATACCGTCGATATCGAGATAAGCTCTACCTTATTCGCGCTGTGGAGGAACCCGCTGATGGCGCTAAAAAACTAATAAAGTGGCAGTTAGACGGCCCATTGGCGCTTCCCGGAGGCGGCGTGCTGATGGCGTCAGAGGAACAGTCTCTGGGCTTGCGATTGGCGGCCTCGACTACTGTGGAGGTCGGTTTTCGGCGCGGTGGTGAGCGTTGCCGGCCAGTCGGTCGAGGGCATTCGCAACGGCTTAAAAAACTCTTTCAAGAATATGCTCTAGAGCCCTGGTGGCGATCCTCGATACCGCTAATATATGCGGCCGGAAAGTTG
>CALGJN010000069.1:0-14427 GCA_937920185.1 uncultured Cellvibrionales bacterium
GATCTATGCCCAGCAAGCGGTTCGAACCGCAGCAAGCGCCCCACAGCTATCAAGTGGCCTGTGCCGAGACAACCCTTGGTGTGAAAATTCTTGGTTCGAAAATTCTTGGTTCGAAAATACAGTGCAGCGGCGAGCGGCCAGGGTCTCAGCGGTGTTGGCCATTGCGGTACCTATAGCTGTGGTTGTTTGCCGATGGCCGAGTGCGGCCACCGACTCGGCGAGCTTAATCGAGTTCGAGGCGGCGCTGTAATTCGATGTGAAAATGACGTAGGCGCTGCTCCTGCTCTCCCCATAGTTGCCCAGTGAACCCCTTGGAGCGCATACCCTGTTGCACTCGCGGTAAAAAAGCTGCGTCTTGGCTTAGGACTAAGCCGAGGTTAGCATCTTCTTCGAGACTGTAATTTTCGGTGGCGGGTCGCTGCCGGCCACTGATGTCGGTACCCTCGGGTAAGCCCATCCACTGTGGCGCGGTGGCATCGGCGTCACCGGTGGGCATGATCAAGGTCATGGTGTCGTAGTAAAAGCGCTGTGGATCGCTGAGATGCGGCATAAAACGCATTAAAAAAAGCGCCTCCGGGTGGCAACCAATCTGTACGTTGGGAAAAATGCCAGTCGCCCAGCTATCCGATAGTTGGCCATCGACAAAGTCGGAGTAATCGAGCCCTTCGCGCTCTGCGCGCTCGCGTTTTGCGTTTTGGATGGCGCCGCGAACGTCACCGGCATCGCCTTTAAATGTTGTTGGGTCAATACCCGCTTCGCCGAGCAAAAATTGCAGCCCCTCATTGACCGTGGTTTGGTCATAGAGTCTCGGACTGGGTTGGCCCAAGGGGACAATCATGCGGCTGGCACCGGCTGCATAGAGGTCGTACTGGACGTTTAAATCGCCCATCATACCGGTGGTTTCTGGGTGCACGGCGTGGAGGTGGTAGCTTTCATAAAAGGCTTCGACACCGACTTTCCAATTCGAGCCCCATTCGCTCCTAACGTGACGTACGACTTTCATCTTATCGATTTGGTAAGGCTCTAAGTAGCCGTCCGGTAAGCCAATCGCCTGTTTGAGCGGGGGTGGGTCGTCGGCCATGCTGATAAAGATCAATCCAGCATGGGTTTCGCAGGCCACCTTTGTCAAACCTGGGCGGTGGCCGACGACGCGGGGATCAAAGGTATCTTCATCGGTAATCCGCACCAAATCGCCAGAATTGCGAAAGGTCCAACGATGGAAAGGGCAGACGAAGACCTTTTGATTGCCTCTGGGTTCGGTAACCAACATGGCGCCACGGTGACTACAGACATTGTAAAACGCCTGAATGCCCTCTCTAGAGCGGGTGACGATAATGGATTCGTGTTGTATATCGAAAAGAAAGTAATCGCCGAGTTCGGCTAGGTCTGAGGTAACACCGGCTAATAGCCAACTTTGAGACCAGAGCTTTTGAAACTCTAAAGTGATCGACTGCGGGTCAAAATACCCATCTGTGCCATAACATTCGGTACCCAGATTCAAGTCTGGCTGCTTCGCCTCGAGTGAACTGGCTGGCGCTTGAGGGTTGATGTGCGTTTGGCGGTGGCTTTTTTTTATTTCCAACAGAAAACCCTCCTGTGCTCGCTACAGTAATTTGAATACCGGCATCATAATCGTTTCTGACCAAGGTTCAAAAGCCACCTCGACAGACATTCCAACCTCCAATCCAGTGCCGTCGCTGTGGACAATCGAACTCATCATGCGTGGGCCCTCGTCGAGATCGATCAGGGATACCACATAAGGCGCGCTGTAGGCCTTGGATATTCCGCGTGTGACCACGGTGTAGCTGGCAATTGTACCCTTGCCACTGACGTCGATCCAATCCAGATCTTCACCCGCACACTGGGTGCAGAATATTCTCGGATAGAGTTGCAGATGAGCGCATGTTATGCAGCGCTGGACGCGCAACACACCCTGTTGGCAGCCATCCCAATAGGGTTGGCTAATGGCGTTAATCGGCGGTAGTATTTTTTCCATACTCAGTTGACCTCATTGCCGAGAATTAGGCTGGTGTGGCTGGACATAATGCCCCCTTGAGCATGCACCATGGCAACCTCGGCCCCTTTTACTTGCCGCTCGGGCGCGACGCTACCGCGCAACTGAAACACGCTCTCGGTCAGTGCGAACATAGATCCAGGGTTTCCGGGATGGCAGTGGGATAGCATCCCACCATGGGTGTTGATCGGCAAGCTGCCACCCAGTTCGATCGCGCCAGACGCGGCAAATGGGCCGCCCTCGCCCTTGGCGCAGAAGCCAAGATCTTCCAGCTCGACAATAACTGTTGGTGTGAAGCAATCGTAAAGTTGTGCAAAATCCATATCCGCCGCTGTCAGCCCTGCCATTTGATAGGCTCTTTGGCCCGACTCTACCGCAGCAGATGTGGTTAGGCTCTGCGCTTGGCTAATGTGTTCGTGGCCGTGGCCCTCGCCAACACCCAACATATACACCGGGCGTTGGGCAAAATCCTTGGCGCGTTCGGCAGATGTCAGGATCACTGCTGAACCGCCGTCAGAGACCAAGGAACAGTCGAGTAAGTGAAGCGGGTCGGCGATCATACGCGACCTAATCACGTCTTCGACAGTGATTGGCTCGCGCATTTGTGCTGTTGGATTGAGTGCAGCGTGTTTGCGGCAGGCGACCGCGACGCTGGCAAGGTGTTCGGCTGTGGTGCCATATTTGGCAGCATGTGCCTGACCGATCAAGGCATAGTAAGCGGGTACCGTGGGTCCATAGGGTTGCTCGAACTGGGGATGCCCGGTCGATGACTGCATCAGCATGGCTTGTTCGCGGGTCAAACCACTGCGCAGACTATCCGCCATGGCGATCAAAATAGTATCGGCCATACCGGTCGCTATCGCCGACGCGGCGTGGTGCATAATGGAAAAAGTGGTACCGCCGCCAGTGCCCACTGACATGCAATAGCGGGGAAATATTTGCAGATATTCGGCGATGGCCTCGGCATGGTACATAATCGGTTCAGCCATCGAATCGCAGGTAATCAGACCGTCTATTTGGTCTTTGTTGATGCCCGCATCGCGCATCGCCGAGAGCGCAGCGCGCACGCACAGGTCGGTAGCACCTATGTTGGGTACAATCCCTACCTCGGTGTCAGCGGCGCCGACGATGGCAACTTTTCCTCGTAGCGTGGTCATCTACAGGTCACTCCGCAGTGCTACGCTGATCATGTTAATTCTGCCGTGGCGATGCCTGGCGCGATGATGTCGCCCTGTTCGTTGGTAATAAAAACCTCCAGCGTAACCTGTCGGTTTGCCTTGTCGATCTGCGTAATAACGCCCCCCGATGAGAGCGATTCGCCGATATAAGATGCGCTGCGGTTGGAGTATTCGATGGATGTTAGCCGTCCGCTGGATCCTAACCACTGCTCAATACACTGATGCATCCAGTCGCCAAGCAATGGCCCAGCAATGACCAAACCCGGATACTCCTCCACGTCCATGGCGTAGGGGTGGTCAAAATGTATACGATGGGCATTCCACAACACTGCGTTGTAGAGAAATAGTTGTTTGTTGTCTGGCGTAAATGTCCGTTGGGGGAGGCTTTGGCCAACCTTTAACTGATCCAATTGTAACGCTGTATGTGCTGTTGGCATGTGTTTATTACCTTAATATACGGGTAGTTTTTTCGCGGATAACCAGACGATTTTCGTCGTCTACTATGTCCATTACTACCTCATAAAATATCAGTGCGCCAGAACGACCTGCCTTCTCATAAATTGCGCTCAGGGTGCGTGTTGCGGTTAACCAGTCGCCCGGTCTTATGGTTCTGAAATAGTCAATTTTAAGGCCGCCCGCCATCGCTTTTTTTAGTGGAAACGTCGGTAGTAGACTGTCTATCGATACGCCATCAGGGGTCAGCTCATCGAGGGGTACCACATCCCAAAATAGCGAGACGTGAAACATCGGAGGCGCTTCATCACCGGATAAATACTTAGCTTGTTGACTGTCCGTGGCTATCGCGTATTTGCGAATATCCCTTCGCGTCACTATTTCTCGATGCGGTTCGCTGGTTCGCCCAACGGCGCTCATCAATTCATCACTTAGTAGGCTACTCATAGTTATCTATTACTCTATTTCCAGTATGGGTCGCGCAGGTTGCGCTTTAATATCTTGCCAGTCGGTGCCTTCGGCAGACTATCGACAAATTCAACCGAACGCGGCTTTTGATATGATGCCAAGTTTTGTTTGGCGGCAGCGATGATGTCCTCTGCAGAGGCGCTAGCGCCGGGCTTTAAAACCACTACCGCATGCACGGCTTCGCCCCATTCTTCACTGGGGATACCAATCACTGCTGATTCTAGAACCGCTGGATGCTGATGAATCGCAGCCTCCACTTGAACGCTGAAAATATTTTCCCCGCCGGAGATGATCATATCCTTGGCGCGATCAACGATGTAAATGTAGCCAGCTTCATCCCAAACGGCAATATCGCCACTCCACATCCAGCCGTCGCGGAGGGTTTCGGCGGTTTTGTCGGGGCGTTGCCAATAGCCGAGCATATTAGCCTCAGACTTAATAATGATCTCGCCGTGGGTCACGCCATCTCGCGGCACCAGTTCGCCGTGCTCGTCGACCAGTCGAATACTGGTGACAAAACCCTCGCGGCCGCACGACGCGAGACGCTCTGGATGCTCGCCGGCGACTGCCTTGATGTGGTCCTCTTGGGACAGGAAGCTCATGGTCATGCCCTCTGTCTGACCATAACCTTGAATCAAATTACACGGAAAGGCTTTGAGCGCCGCGGCTACCACGGTCGCTGGCATCGGGCCTCCACCGTACTGAATATTGCGTAGGCTACTGATATCGTACTGTGCAAAATTTTCTACAGCCATCATCCAATTGAGCATGGTGGTGATCCCCAAGAAGGCAGTCACACGCTCTTTTTCTATCACTTCGAGCGCCAGCTTAGCGTCAAAGTTAATCAACACGACGGGGCAGCCATGCGCCATATAGTTAATTGCTAATGCGATGGGAATGTGAAACATTTGTCCGGTTAGCATGTACACGTCGCTCGGCACAACTCGCTCTGCGACGGTTTGATTCAGCATGCCCATGTAGATCGACTTATGGCTGTGCAGTGCGCCCTTTGATTTACCCGTGGTGCCGCCGGTATAGAGAATCATAACCGGGTCATCGTCGCCTATCTGTGCCGAAATGCTGGGTTCCGTTGCGCTCGATTGAGACAGCAAAGTTTCGTAAGAACCGTCGCTTTCATGACCAAAAGACAACCAGTGATCTACCCCAATGGTGTTTTCAAGTTGTTGTTTTAAAACGGCATATTCGCCAGCATGGATGATCACTGTGGGATTGCCGTCTTCGATGATGCGGTGAAGTTCATCGTCGCCAAGGCGCCAGTTGAGCGGTTGAATGATAAGCCCGACTCTGGCGCATGCAAAGAAAATTTCCATGTACTCGATACAATTTTTCGATAGCACCGCGACGCGGTCGCCTTTGACCGCATGGCAGCTGTCGATAAGACCATTGGCCAGTCGACAGACACGATTTTCGAGCGAGGCAAAATCGATCCTACGCTGGTTAGGAATATCCACCAACGCCTCGCTAGTCGGCGCCCGCAGAGCTGATTTTAGTGGAATAGTCCCTATGTTCAAGCTCAATACGCCTTGTCGAGATGGAGGTGCCGGCGAACAAACTGCCACTGCCCGTCGACACAGGCGACAACGTCGGTGTAGATGCCTGCAGAGACAAGCTGTATCTGATCGTTTTCGGTGGACAGCAACGTTAAATTTGATTTCACTGCAAAGCCGCCTGACTCTTGACCTTGATAGAACACGTTAGAAATCACGTGTCGGCGCTGGTCGGTTTGGCGCTCCATAGAATCTGTCATCAACTGCATAATGCCGGTGCGCGGTTCAAAGGGACCGATAAGGTCGCCATCGGCGATGCGCAGTGTAAATGTCGCTTCGACTGCAAAGCAACTTTCCAAAAGGTCTATTTCTCGATGATCGAGCGCATAGGCTGACTTGGATAGCAGTTCGCTAATTTCCAATTTCTCTGCGACGGTAGGTTGTTTGAGTTCTGTCATGTTAGGTCTCCATGCCGAGTTGATCAGCGGTGCCGCGCCATGCCAGTGAACCGCCGTCGATAAGCCATGCAACGCCATTGACAAATTGCGATTGCGGGCTAGCCAAAAAGCATACCAACTCGGCAACATCTTTGGGTGTGCCCATGCGTGGTATGAGGTGTGTTTTAGTCATAGAATTGAGCATCAGCTCGGGATCTTCCGCTGCGTTCAAATAGTTGTCTACCATTTGCGTGCGCACCGACCCTGGGCAGTAGCAATTAACCCGAATATTGTCAGCGGCCAAATCCACGGCGAGCATTTTGGTAAGCTGCATGACTCCGCCTTTGCTGGCCCCATAGGCAACACAATTCTGATAACCCGAGATCGAACTGACCGAGGCAGAGTTAATGATCGACGCATTCGCGCTGGCGCGTAGATAGGGCAACGCATATTTTGCACACAGCCAAGCGCCGGTTAGGTTAACCGCCATAACTTTGTTGAAGACCGAGGTTGGCATCTGTTCGAGGCTGAGTTGATCGCTAATAATACTCTCGTGAATTCCAGCGTTATTGTGCAAGACGTCGATACCGCCATAGGTCGCAGCGGCAAATGCCATCAAGTCGGCGACTTGGTTTTCATCGCAAACGTCGCAGTGTTGGTAAACCGCTTCGCCGCCGCGTTCGCAGATCATTTGCGCCACGCGCTTGCCGTTGGTGTCGTCGGTATCTGAAACGACAATCTTTGCACCATACTCCGCCGCCAGTAGGGCTGTTCCCTCACCGATACCGTTGCCAGCTCCTGTAATGACAAAACAAAATCCGTCGATTTTCATAACTTTTCGGCGCTCCTTTGAGGCTGCTCACTAATCGTTAATCTTATTTGAAATTTGAATAAAATTCAATACTCTCTGCTTTCTTACTTTGCCCGGTAATAGCGCACAGATTGAGCCGTCGATTTGGTATTTGACTTTTAGACTCGCGGCGATGGTGTTATTATCGCGGCTCACTTTTAGAGGTATGGATGCTCTTGATGGAATCATTGAAGGTGGCGCCCTCGCGGGGCGACCAGCGGCGTAGACTCATCTTTCGATCGCTCCACGACTGTATCTTGCGCAAGGGATATGTAAAAACTACCTTAGCTGACATCGCTCAGCAAGCGGGAATGTCGGCGAGCCATTTGCTGTATTACTTTAAAGGTAAAGAGGCGATACTAGAGCAGTACTTTGCCAATGTCTCGGTGATATTTCTCGACAATATAGTCAGTATCACGTCGAACCCAGCCGATTGCCAATTGCCCATGCTCGCGGATTTTTGGTTCAAGAGCGAAGCGAGCACCAAACAAGAAATTGGTTTTATGCTGGAGTGTTTTGGCGCGGCGGTCAACGATCCTACGTTGCTTGAGACTAAAGCGAAATTTGATCAGCGATTCAAAACTCAGTTGGCTGGCATCATCGCTGCCACTGCGGGTATGGATGGCGATCAAAGTGATGACCAAATCGGCCAGTTAGCTGAAATTACCTACGCGCTGATGATCGGATTGCGCTCGTCTGCCTACTTCAGCGATGAGCTGGATCTGGACGCGGCCCACCAATTGTTCTGTACCACCGTCAACGGCTTTGTGGCGCCCTTAACAGTGCGCCTATTGGATTAGCTGTCAGCTGGCGGGCACTAAAATCCGTCGGTCGAGCCACTTTAATAGCGTTGCCTGCACTTCATCGCGATTGAGTTCATTAAAAATTTCGTGTCGAGCGCCGGGGTAGAGCTCTATCTCTAGGTCTCGTAATCCGGCTTTTTGTAGTTGGCGATGAAGCGCACGGGTGCTCTTGCCTTGATTGCCGACTGGATCCCGATCTCCAGACATCAGTAACAACGGTTTACTGGCATCCAGAGCGCGCAGCGAGGCGGCGCTGAAAAGGCTTGCAAGGGCGTCGAGAAAATCAACCCAGGACTGGGTTGAAAGCGTGCCGCCGCACAGTGGGTCGGCGATATAGCTATCGACTTGCTGCGAGTCTCTTGACAGCCAATCCGACTCGGTTCTGGTCGGTTTAAAAAAACGATTAAAACTTCCAAACGACAAGTAGCGCAGCACCTCGCTGGGTTTGCGTGCGCCGACCCGCGCGCGCTCTAGTCGAGCGATTACAGCGGCTATTTTATAGCTCAAGCTGGGTGCATAGCTAGCGGCTGAAAGTACCAACCCCTGGAGGTTTTGTCGAAATTCTGCGCTAAATTTTTGGCCCAACGCAAGTGCCATCGCAGCGCCCATACTGTGGCCCAAAATAACCGGCTGCATGCCGTATTGGCGGCCGAGAGAGCGAATCAACTGCCACTGGTCATCGAGCATCTGCGTCCAGCTATCGGTATCGCCAAGGTGGTTTAGGTCGCCGGAGCTAACGCCCGTTTGGCCATGGCCGCGATGATCGTCGGCGGTCACTAAGTAGCCATTGGCATTCAGGTACTGTGCCAGCGGCGCATAGCGCTGGGCGTGTTCGCTCATACCATGCATGACATGCAGCCATCCCTTGGGTGCCGCAGGTTTCCATACGTAGTAATGCAATTCGCCGAGATTCTGTTGGTTAGATTCGACTTTAAATGTTTTCTTGATCATAAATAAATAGTCTCACTGTGTAGTCTATTTTTCTGCGCGACCGGTTCGCTCGAGCATCTTATAATAATCTGGTAGATGTTACATCGTCGTAAATGGATAGCCGATTTATGCGGGTATTGTAGCGGTTGTATAACGATAAAAGTACACACAGCCATAGAATCGCCCTACACGGATATTTTTGCTCCGGATTATCAGCGAGAAAAACGTCGTCTACAGATCGAGCTGCTGAGGGTACAGTGGCGCTGGGTAGCGGAGGGGTCTCGAATAGCGGTAGTGTTTGAGCGCCGCGATGCCACGGCAGAGGGCTCCAGAATCAAGCGCTATGTCAAACCCCTCATGCCCGCGCACGCGCGCTGTTGCGTTAGGTAAATTCTGCTAGCGCGCAGTGCTCATGCGAGGCTCGATTTAATATAATCTCCAAGACGCTCCGAGGCGTCCGAGCCCTTTCCGTAACCGCCTGTTAGGCAAATATCGATCGGCCCGAGCGCGGGTAATTGCTTATTGTTGGGCAGTATTTTTAGGTTCTTAGGCACCGTGGATTTGGCTAGCACTGTAATTCCGAGTCCGGCCTCGATTGCCGATTGGATGCCAGATAAATCCGGATTGGTATGCACCAAGCGCCATGGGCGCTGAATTTTACCCAGCCGTTGGGCCGCCCTTTGACGGTAGATGCAACCTTCTTGTGCGAGCACCAGCGGCAGTTCAGATTGTCGTTCGGTTTGATGCTGCGAACTACCGACCCACACCAATTGATCGCTTTTAATCACGCCTTTACGGCGTTTTGACGGCCGGTTATGAAGCGACAGGGTGAGGTCATAACGGCGGCTTTGTTCTGCGGATAACAAGTTGCGGCTGAGATCGCTGACGATCTCGAGCGCGACGTGCGGGTAGGCGGTGGAAAAGCGGCCAAGGATTTCTGGTAGTAAAGTAATGGCGAATTCGCTCGGGATCCCCAAACATACGCTCCCCTCTAGGGTCGGCTGATGGAAATCGAGCAATATGTCATCGTTCAGGGCGATGATCTGGCGAGCCTTTTGGTAGAGTTTAAGACCGTCGTCCGAGGGCACTAAGCGCTTTTTAATGCGTAAAAAGAGTGCCGTGCCGAGTACTTCTTCGAGCTTTTTAATCTGCAGACTGGTCGCCGGTTGCGAGCGCCCGATTTGATCGGCGGCGACGGTTACGCTGCCAATATCATAAACCGCGACAAAGGTTCGCAAGGCGTCCATAGAGATATTTCGCATAGCCACTCCCGCTGTCGGCTAATCATTTAAAAAACAAATTAAAACATACAAAGTATTCACTTAACAAATAATTGAGCAATGCGGTAACCTATATGTTGATGGTTCTTTTTACTCGCACTGAGAAACTTTATGTCGACGGTAATCAAACGCACGGCTCTGTACGACCTGCAGATTCAGTGCGGGGCAAAAATGGTTTCCTTTGCCGGCTACCAAATGCCTATTCAATACGCATCTGGGATTATGCACGAGCACCTTCACTGCCGGTCTCGCGCCGGCTTATTTGATGTTTCCCACATGGGCCAGGTCAGCGTTGTCGGGCGCGATGCCGCGAGGCAACTCGAAACATTGATGCCGATTGATCTAGAGGCGATGGCCATCGGTCAGCAGTGCTATTCGGTGCTGACGAATGAGCAGGGCGGGGTAATCGATGATTTAATTATCGCCCGGCGTGCTAGTGAGCACTTCGCGCTGGTGGTCAACGCCGGTTGTAAAGATGAGGATGTCGAGTATTTGCGCCAGCGCCTACCGAATTTGCAGGTGCATCGTCACGATGACTTAGCTTTATTGGCTCTGCAGGGCCCGCAAGCAGCAGATGTTCTGCGCGACACGTTTCAATCGATCGATCAGTTGGCCTTTATGCAGGGTTGTAGTGCGGTCATTTGTGGCGTGGATTGCTATATCTCTCGATGCGGTTATACCGGCGAGGATGGCTTTGAAATCGCGCTGCCGATGGTTCATGCGCAAGCAGTGGCAGAGCATCTATTGCAGCATGACAGCGTTGCATGGATTGGGCTGGGCGCGCGAGATTCATTGCGATTAGAGGCTGGCCTTTGCCTGTATGGCCAAGATTTGACCACGCAGATAACGCCAATCGAAGCGCGTATCGGTTGGAGTATTAGCCGGTCGAGGCGCACCGGCGGAGCTAAAGAGGGCGGATTTGTCGGTGCCGAGACGATATTGCGGCAGCAGAGAGACGGCCCTAGTCGACGGCGGGTGGGGTTGATGATTGAGGGGCGTGCGCCGGTCAGGCAGGGTGCAGTGGTTGTCAATCAACAAGGATCAGCGGTTGGTGAAGTCACCAGCGGTGGATTTGCACCAACGCTCAATGCACCCGTGGCGATGGCGTATGTCGATGTTATGTGCAGCGTACTGGGTACGCAATTGTCGGCCATAGTTCGTGGCCAAGAGCGAGCGGTAACGGTAGTAGATATGCCGTGGGTGACGCACAACTATTATCGGCTACCGGCATAAGCAGTGCTGGTAACGCCACGATTTGAAAGCTTTTTTACCGCCATATTGACTGAACTAAAAGGCGGTTGGATGGCGGCCTTGATGTTTAAACCAGTAATTAAAACCAGTAGGAGTGGCAGACTATGACAGCGGGGATACCCCAGGCGGTAATAAGTAGGAGTGAATTGCAGTCTCTATTGGGTGAGCGTGATTTTGAGACGCGACACATCGGTTATGGTGCCCGCGAGGTAGAACAAATGCTGGCGCAACTTGGTTATACTTCGATGTCGGAATTTATTCAGACCTTGGTGCCCGAGTCGATTTATGAGGATGGGCGGTTGGATTTGCCGGATGCCGTATCCGAAGTCGAGGCCCGCGCCCAGCTAAAGCGCATTGCGAGTCAAAATAAGTGTCTAAAGTCGCTGATTGGGCAAGGGTATTATGGCACAGAAACGCCAGCCGTGATCCAGCGTAATATTCTTGAAAACCCGGCCTGGTACACCGCATATACGCCTTATCAACCGGAAATTTCCCAGGGCCGCCTAGAGGCCATACTCAACTTTCAGACCATGGTCAGTGACTTGACTGGTTTGGCGGTAGCCAATGCGTCGATGCTCGATGAAGGCACCGCCGCAGCGGAAGCTATGAGCATGGCGCGGCGCACCGCGAAAAATAAAAGTCAGTGCTTTTTTATCGATCATGATTGTTTTCCACAGACCATTAAAGTGGTCGAAACCCGCGCTATAGCGGCCGGTTATGACATCGTTGTTGGCGATCCTCAGAAGGACTTAGGCGATCGAGAATATTTCGGTATTTTATTGCAATATCCGGGATGTTCGGGGGAAATAGGCGATTTTGGCGACGTTATTGCGCAAGTTCATGCAGGCAAGGGCAAGGTCATTATGGCCGCTGACATCCTTTCGTTGCTGATGCTCAAGTCGCCGGGCGAGCTCGGCGCGGATATCGCCGTGGGCAGCACTCAACGGTTTGGGGTGCCAGTCGGGTACGGCGGCCCCCATGCCGGTTTTATGGCGACGTCAAATCAACTGCAGCGATCGCTGCCGGGGCGCTTGGTTGGCGTCTCTATCGACAGCGACGGCAAGCCGGCATACCGATTGGCATTGCAGACTCGCGAGCAGCATATTCGACGTGAAAAGGCGACGTCTAATATCTGTACTGCGCAGGTGTTACTCGCGGTGATCGCGGCGATGTACGCCTGTTATCACGGCCCCAAGGGCCTGCTTAAAATTGCCCGCCGAGTCCACGCGCTGACGGCGCTTCTGGCGGCGGGATTAAAAGCGCAGGGTTTTGATCTACACAATCGACAATTTTTTGATACCTTGACGGTGCGCACCGGCGCTCAGACCGAGGCGATCCACGGTCGCGCGCTGAATGCCGGCATCAATTTACGCGTTATCGATGCCGAAACCCTCGGGTTGTCGCTGGATGAGACGGTCGGGAGTGATGATGTCGAGCGACTTTGGCGGGTGTTCGACGAAGGCTCAAACATCGATATGGCGACCCTTGCCGAGACCACTGATTTGCATCTCGGCGCACAACTTTGCAGAACCGATGAGGTTCTAAAGCATCCGGTGTTTAGCCGGCACCAGACCGAGACCGATATGCTGCGCTATATGCGACGCCTCAGTGACAGCGACTTGGCGCTCGATCGAACCATGATTCCTCTCGGTTCCTGCACTATGAAGCTCAATGCAACCAGCGAAATGATTCCTATTAGTTGGCCGGAGTTTAGTCAAATCCACCCCTTCGCTCCACTAGATCAAGCGACAGGCTATTTGCAGATGATCGAAGAGGTCGAGAACATGCTTATCGCCTGCACCGGTTATGATCGCGTTTCGCTGCAACCGAATGCTGGTTCGCAAGGTGAATTTGCCGGTTTGTTAGCGATTCGTGGTTATCATCAGAGCCGCGGTGAGGGGCATCGAAATATCTGTTTGATACCGAGTTCCGCGCACGGTACCAACCCAGCGTCAGCGCAAATGTGCGCTATGCAGGTGGTGGTGGTGCGTTGCGATGAGCAGGGTAACGTCGACCTCGATGATTTGCGCAGCAAGGCCAAACAATATGCCAAAAATTTGGCGGCGATCATGGTGACCTATCCATCGACCCATGGTGTCTTTGAATCGCAGATTCGGGATATCGCCGACGTGGTGCACCAAAATGGCGGGCAGGTGTATATCGACGGGGCTAATTTAAATGCCATGGTCGGTGTCTGCGCGCCGGGCGAATTTGGTGGCGACGTCAGTCATCTCAATTTGCACAAGACGTTTTGTATTCCCCATGGAGGGGGTGGGCCGGGTGTCGGGCCGGTCGCAGTCAAAGAGCACTTGGCGCCCTTTTTGCCGGCATCGCCCCTACACGCCGAGGCACAGGGCTACCAGGTGTCGAGTACGGTGTTTGGTTCGGCCTCGATTTTGCCGATCACCTGGGTCTACGTGCGCATGATGGGCGCTATGGGATTGCGGCGTGCAACCGAGGCGGCGATCTTGAGCGCCAACTACATTGCCATGCGTTTGGCCGAGCACTATCCGATTTTATACACCGGCCATCGCGGCTTGGTCGCCCATGAATGCATCCTTGATCTTCGTCCAATCAAAGAGCGCACTGGGATAGCCGTTGAGGACATTGCCAAGCGGTTGATAGACTATGGATTCCACGCTCCGACGATGTCATTTCCGGTGGCTGGTACGCTTATGATAGAGCCGACTGAAAGCGAATCGCGGGCCGAATTAGATCGGTTTTGTGACAGTATGATTGCTATTCGAGGCGAGATCGACCGGGTTGCTAGTGGCGAGTGGCCCGCTGAAGATAATCCATTGGTCAACGCGCCGCATACAGCCGAGCAGGTGAGTGATCCAAAGTGGGCGCGCAGCTATGATCGTTGGGTCGCAGGCTATCCCCTCGAGTCTTTGCGCAAGAACAAATACTGGCCGCCCGTAGGGCGTCTAGATAGCGTCTATGGCGATCGCAATCTGATGTGTTCCTGCCCGAGTATGTCTGACTACACGCAGTCAGACTGACCGTTAGTCATCAACGCGTATAAATGCGTCGGTTAGCGCCGCGCCGCTTGGACTTTTTATTAATCGATCAGGTGATCGGGTTGCTTGGGGGCGGGTGTGAATCTATATCTTAGTTGCGGTTTTTTTGTTTTCGGGGGATTGCTCTACTTTCGGTTTTGGGTAACCGCTCTGAGTCGTCATTTGTTGGCGTTGGATAGTTGGCGACGGGTGTCTGCCGGCCTGCTAATCGCCGCAATATGCCTGATGTTGTATG